>DASQUY010000212.1:0-7936 GCA_035641055.1 Acidimicrobiales bacterium
GGGGCCGGCATGGTGCGGGTGGCCACACCGGGGCTGGACGCCGACCCCGGACTGCCCACCGAGGCCGTCGGCGTGGGTGTGCCACCCGCCGGCTGGGAGGTGCACGTGCTCGACCAGCTCGAGCGGATCGGCGCGCTGGTGCTCGGTCCCGGGCTGGGCCTCGGCGCCCCCACCGTGGCTTCCATCCAGCACCTGGTGGGCGAGAGCGGGGCCGTCCCCCTCGTCGTGGACGGCGACGGGCTGACGGCTCTCGGCAATGGGGCGGCGGAGATCCTGGCCCGCCGCGGCCCGGAGGCCCCCGTGGTGCTCACGCCCCACGACGGGGAGTTCGCCCGCCTGGCGGGCGGCCCCCCCGGGAACGATCGCATCGCCGCCGCCCGCCGCCTGGCCGCCGACTGCGGGGCGATCGTGCTGCTCAAGGGCCCGACGACCGTCGTCGCCCACCCGGACGGTCGGGCCCGGCTGTCGGCCGTCGGCGACGCCCGGCTCGCCACTGCCGGCACCGGGGACGTCCTCTCCGGGATGATCGGGGCCCTGCTGGCCCAGGGGGCCGACGCCTTCGATGCCGCCGCCGGCGCGGCGTGGTTGCACGGACGGGCGGCGCGCGAGGGCCCGTCCGTAGGCCTCGTCGCCTCCGACCTGATCGCGGCGCTGCCGGCGGTGCTGGCCACCACATCAGGTTTTGTTCGCGGGATTGGTCGCCATGACGGCCAATCCCGCGAACAAAGCGCGGGGAGGGGGGCCTGATGGCACGGGCGTGGGCGGAGATCGACCTCGGTGCTGTCCGCCACAACGTGCGGACGCTGCGGGCCCTCGCCGCCCCCGCACGGCTGTGCGTCGTGGTGAAGGCCAACGGCTACGGCCATGGCGCCGTCCCGGTGGGCATGGCCGCCGTGGAGGCGGGGGCCGACTGGCTAGCGGTCGCGCAGGTCGACGAGCTGGTCGGGCTGCGGGACGCCGGGGTGGAGGCCCCGCTGCTGCTGCTCGCCGAGCCTCGGCTCGACGAGATCGACGGGGCGGTGGCCACCGACGCTCGGCTCACCGTGTACAGCCCCCACGTCATCGCCGCCGTCGCCAAGGCCGTGCGCGCCCGGCGGTCGAGTGCCGTGCCTGTGCATCTGAAGGTCGACACCGGCATGCACCGGGTGGGGGTGGCGCCGGACGAGGCGGTGGCCGTCGCCCGGTCGGTCCGCGAGCTGGCGGAGCTGCGCCTGGAGGGCGTGTGCACCCACATGCCGGTGGCGGACGAGCCCGACAATCCCTTCAGCGACGACCAGGTCGCCAGGTTCGACGCAGTGATCACCGAGCTTCGTGACGCCGGCATTCACCCGGCGATCGTCCACATGGCCAACTCCGCCGGAACGATCGCCCACCCCAAGTCCCGCTACGACCTGGTGCGGTGCGGGATCGCCGCCTACGGGATCCCGCCGGCGCCCGAGCTCGACGGCGCCGCCGACCTGCGGCCGGCGCTGACGTTGGCTTCCGAGGTGGCGTTCGTGAAGCCGGTCGCCGCCGGTGAGCGCATCTCGTACGGCCACCGCCACACCTTCTCCCACGACACGGTGGTGGCGACGGTTCCGATCGGCTATGCGGACGGCGTGTTCCGGTCGCTGCCGCTGGCCGGCCAGGAGGTGCTCGTCCGGGGCGAGCGCCGCCCCATCACCGGGGTGGTCACCATGGACCAGCTCATGGTCGACTGCGGCCCGGGCTCGGATGTCGCGGCCGGAGAAGAGGTGGTGCTGCTCGGCCAGCAGGGCGACGAACGCATCACGCCCGACGAGTGGGCGGGCCGCATGGGCACCATCTCCTACGAGGTCATTTGCGCCATCGGCTCCCGCGTGGTCAGGCGCTACCGGTAGCTTCCTGCCGTGATCACCGAGGTTCCGGGGGTGCGGGTGGGGCACTGGACCGACGCCGCCGCCCGCACCGGCTGCACGGTCGTGCTGTTCCCCGACGGCACCGTGGCCTCGGGAGAGGTGCGGGGTGGGGCGCCCGCCACGCGCGAGCTCGCCCTCCTCGATCCCACCCGCACGGTCCGCCGCATCGACGCCCTGGTGCTCACCGGGGGATCGGCGTTCGGGCTGGCGGCGGCCGACGGGGTGATGCGCTTCTGCGAGGAGCAGGGGATGGGCTTCGCCACCCCGGGGGGACCGGTGCCGATCGTGGTGGGGCTCGGGCTGTTCGACCTGGCCGTCGGCGACCCGGCCGTGCGCCCGGACGCCGCCAGCGGCTACGCCGCCTGCCAGGCCGCGGCCGCCGGGCCCGTGGAGCTCGGCGCCGTGGGGGCGGGGACCGGAGCCACGGTGGCCCTGCTCAGTCCGGGGCGGCAGCGGCGGCCGGGCGGGCTGGTCTCGCGTGTGGCCAACGTCGGCGACCTGCGGGTCGCGGCGCTCGTGGCGGTCAACGCCGCCGGTGAGCCCGGGGCGGATGACGGCGCCGCCGTCGACCTCGCCGCCCGCGCCAGCGCCGGGGAGGGCGCGCCGGTGACCGGCACCGGCTTCGGCAACACGACCATCGGGCTGGTGGCCACGAACGCCCGGCTCGACAAGCTGGCGTGCCACCTGGTGGCCCAGGGGGCGCACGACGGGCTGGCGCGGGGGCTGTTCCCTGCCCACACGCGGGCCGACGGCGACGCCTTCGTGGTGGCGGCGACCGGCGACGGCCCCGAGGCGGACGTCGACGTCGTCCGGGGTCTGGCCGTCCACGTGGTCGCCCAGGCGGTCGGGAGCCTGGCAGCCTCCACCTAGGCTGTCGCGGTTGTGACGACCCCGGCAGCGACCCTGGTGGCCCGGACGGCCTCGGCGGAGGCCACGCAGGCGCTGGCGGCGGCGCTCGCCTCGCTGGCACAGCCGGGGGACCTCGTCGTGCTGGCCGGTGACCTCGGGGCCGGCAAGACGGCGTTCGTGCAGGGGTTCGGCCGCGGCCTGGGGGTGACCGAGCCGATCACCAGCCCCACGTTCACGCTGGTCCAGGAGTACACGGGACACCTCCCCGTGCACCACGTCGACATCTATCGACTGGACCAGCTCAGCGAGGTCGCCGACCTCGGCCTCGCCGAGCTGCTGGACGACGAGGGCGTCGTGCTCATCGAGTGGGGCGACGTCATCATGCCGATGCTTCCTGTGGACCTGCTCGAGGTGCGGTTGACCTTCGGTGACGGCGACGACGAGCGCACCGTCGTCCTGCGCAGCTCCGGCCGCTCGTGGCTGCGGCGGATGGCCTCGCTGATCGAGGCGGTGGCGCCGTGGGCCGAGCGGGTCGGCGACGCGGCGACAGGTGGCGCCACGGCCGATGGCCCGGCGGCGGGGGCTGCGGGCCAGGGTGGTGCGGCGGACGGGGCCGCGTGATCGGGGTGCGGGCGTGCTGATCCTCGGCATCACCACCTCCACCCTCCAGGTCGGGTGCGCCATCGGGGGGCACGAGGGCGTGTTGGCCGAGGTCCACTCGAGCCGGGGCAAGCGCCACGCCGAGACGCTCGTCCCGGCCGTCGACTTCCTGCGCCGCCAGGCCCGGGTCGACCTACACGACATCGGCTGCGTGGCGGTCGATGTCGGCCCCGGGCTCTTCACCGGCTTGCGGGTGGGCATCGCCGCCGGCAAGGCGATGGCCCACGCCCTGCGCATCCCCATGATCGGGGTGTCGAGCCTCGACCTGCTCGCCTTCCCGGCGCGCTGGAGCCCCCGGCTCATCGTGGCGACGATCGACGCCCGCCGGGGCGAGCTGTTCACGGCCAACTACCGGCAGGTGCCGGGAGGGGTCCAGCGGCTCGGCGAGCGCCGGGTCGCCGCGCCCGACGACCTGGCGGGCGAGCTGGAGGCGACGCGCGAGGACGTGCTGCTCGTCGGCGACGGTGTGCTGCGGTACCGGGACGCCTTCGCCGACCTGGCCCACGTCGAGGCCGGGGACCAGGGGCTGGCCCATCCGTCGGCGGCGTCGCTGGTGCAGCTCGCCCACGCCCGGGCGCTGCGCGAGGACTTCGTCAAGCCGTGGGAGCTGGAGCCGCTCTACCTGCGGCGCCCCGACGCCGAGATCAACTGGGCGACCCGCGACGGGGCGGTCGACGGCCGGGCGCGTCGAGAGGACCTGCCGAGCCCGTGATGGCCCGCGCGCTCCGGCATCCCGGTGATCCCGACGCGCTCGAGGTCCGCATCGCCCCCATGCGCCGGCGCCACCTGCGGGGGGTGCTGCGCATCGAGCAGCAGGTCTATCCCCGGCCGTGGACGTTCAGCCTGTTCCTGGGCGAGATCGGCCAGCGCCACACCCGCGTCTACGTGGTGGCCCGGGTCGGGTCCGACGTGGTCGGCTACGCGGGGTTGTTCAAGGCGGCGGACGACGGCCACATCACGACGGTCGCCGTCGATCCGGCCTGGCAGCGCCACGGCATCGCCACCCGCATGCTGCTCGTCCTGGCGAGGGCGGCGGCGGAGCGGAGCTGCCGCAACCTGACGCTCGAGGTGCGGATGAGCAACTCGGGGGCCCAGGCGCTCTACCAGCGTTTCGGGTTCGTGCCCGCCGGTGTGCGCAAGGGCTACTACCCCGAGACCGGCGAGGACGCCCTCGTCATGTGGGCCAACGACATCGACGCCCCCGCTTACGCCGAGCGGCTGGCGCGGCTGGAGGCGGACGTCCCTGGCCGCACCGTCATCGAGGGGGGTTGGATCTAGTACAGCTCGACTGCCGGTGGTGAACCGGAGGCAATGACTTACGGTCTGGGCGGCCCGAGGCAATGGCTTACGGAATCCGTTCGTCATTGCCTCGAGTCTCCCGGGGCGTTAGGCATTGCCTCGGGTGCACGTAGGCTGCCCGGGTGGCTGACGTGATCCTCGGCATCGAGACGTCGTGCGACGAGACCGCCGCCGCCGTGGTGGAGCGGGCGACGCGTGTGCGATCGTCGGTCGTGGCCAGCCAGATCGACCGCCACGCCCGCTACGGCGGCGTCGTCCCGGAGATCGCCAGCCGGGCGCACGTCGAGCTCCTCACCCCGGTGGTGGCGGAGGCCCTGGTGGAGGCCGGGGTCGCCGACGACGAGGTGGAGGCCGTGGCCGCCACGTCGGGCCCCGGGCTCGTGGGGGCGCTGCTCGTGGGTGTCAGCGCCGCCAAGTCCCTCGCCCTGGTGTGGGACGTGCCCTTCGTGGCCGTCAACCACCTCGAAGGGCACCTGTACGCGGCGTTCCTGGAGGAGCCCGACCTCGAGCTGCCCCTGGTCGTGCTGCTGGTGTCCGGCGGACACACGCTGCTGGTCCACATGGAGGACCACGGCGAGTACCGGCTGCTGGGCTCCACCATCGACGACGCCGCCGGCGAGGCGTTCGACAAGGTGGCCCGGTTCCTCGGGCTCGGTTACCCGGGCGGCCCGGTCATCGATCGCATCGCCGCCGAGGGCGACCCCGAGGCCATCGCCTTCCCGCGGGCGATGGCCGAGCGGGGCTACGACTTCAGCTTCAGCGGCCTCAAGACCGCGGTCGTCAACCACGTCCGCAAGCATCCCGACGTGTCGACGGCGGACGTGGCCGCGAGCTTCCAGGCGGCCGTGGTCGACGTCCTGGTCGCCAAGGCCCGCCGGGCCGCCCGCGACGTGGGTGCCAAGGGCCTGTGCCTGGGCGGCGGGGTGGCGGCCAACCGCGAGCTGCGCGCCCGCTTCGTCGAGGCGTGCGAGGCGGACGGCATCCGCCCGTTCGTCCCCAGCCGATCGATGTGCACCGACAACGCCGCCATGATCGCCGCCGCCGGGTGGTGGCGGCTACGGTCCGACGGCCCGTCGCCGCTGGATGCCGGCGCCACCCCCAACCTCCGCCTGCCGGTCGTCGCCTGATCCCCCCTCCTGGCACTCACGGCTTGCGAGTGCTAACCGACCGCGCCTAGCGTTAGCACTCGACATAGGGAGACTGCTAACCCCCCCGGGTTAGCCCGAGCGAGCGCGTAGCGAGCCAACGGAGGCGACACGCATGAACCTTGAGCCCCTCGACGATCGCATCGTCGTCAAGCCTGGCGAGAGCGAGGAGACCACGGCCAGCGGCCTGGTCATCCCCGACACTGCCAAGGAGAAGCCGCAGCAGGGAGAGGTCTTGGCCGTCGGCCCGGGCAAGCGCTCCGAGCAGACCGGCGAGATCATCCCCGTCGGCGTCAGCGTCGGCGACACCGTCCTGTACAGCAAGTACGGCGGCACCGAGGTCACGATCGACGGCGAGGACGTGCTCGTCCTGTCGGCCCGTGACGTGCTCGCCATCGTCAAGAAGTGACTCACTGATGCCAAAGATCCTCAAGTTCGACGAGACCGCCCGACAGTCCCTCGAGGCCGGCGTCAACAAGCTCGCTGACGCCGTGAAGGTCACGCTGGGGCCGAGAGGCCGCAACGTGGTGCTCGACAAGAAGTGGGGCGCCCCGACGATCACCAACGACGGCGTTTCGATCGCCCGCGAGATCGAGCTGGAAGACCCTTTCGAGAACATGGGCGCCCAGCTCGTCAAGGAGGTCGCCACCAAGACGAACGACGTCGCCGGCGACGGCACCACCACCGCCACCGTGCTCGCCCACGGGATGGTCCACGAGGGCATGCGCAACGTGGCGGCCGGTGCCAGCCCGACGGGCCTCAAGCGCGGCATCGAGAAGGCCGTGGCCGCCGTGGTCGAAGTCATCGCCGAGCAGGCCAAGGAGATCGACGACCGCTCGGAGGTCGCCCAGGTGGCGGCCATCTCGGCGGCCGATCCGGCCATCGGCGAGGTCCTCGCCGACGCCATCGACAAGGTCGGCAAGGACGGCGTGGTCACCGTCGAGGAGTCCAACACGTTCGGCATGGAGCTCGACTTCACCGAGGGCATGCAGTTCGACAAGGGCTACCTGGCGCCGTACTTCGTCACCGACCAGGACCGGCAGGAGGCCGTCCTCGAAGACGCCTACGTGCTGCTGCACCAGGCCAAGATCAGCTCGGTGCAGGACCTGCTCCCGGTGCTCGAGAAGGTGATGCAGACGGGTAAGCCGCTGCTGATCGTCGCCGAGGACGTCGAGGGCGAGGCCCTCGCCACGCTCGTGGTCAACAAGATCCGCGGCACGTTCAACAGCGTGGCCGTCAAGGCGCCCGGCTTCGGCGACCGCCGCAAGGCGATGCTGCAGGACATGGCGATCCTCACCAGCGGCCAGGTCGTCTCCGAGGAGATCGGCCTCAAGCTCGAGAACATCACGCTCGACCTGCTGGGCCGGGCCAAGAAGGTGATCGTCACCAAGGACGACACGACGATCGTCGAGGGCGCCGGCTCCGAGGAGGAGATCCAGGGCCGCATCCAGCAGATCCGCAACGAGATCGAGGACACCGACTCGGACTGGGACCGCGAGAAGCTGCAGGAGCGGCTGGCCAAGCTGGCGGGCGGCGTGGCGGTCGTGCGGGTTGGCGCCGCCACCGAGGTGGAGCTCAAGGAGAAGAAGCACCGCATCGAGGACGCCCTGTCGGCCACCCGGGCCGCCATCGAGGAGGGTGTCGTCGCCGGCGGGGGCACGGCTCTCCTGCGGGCTCGGCCAGCGGTGGCCAAGGTCGTCGAGTCGCTGTCGGGCGACGAGGCCACCGGTGCCCGCATCGTGCACCAGGCGTTGGCGGCGCCGACTCGGCTGATCGCCGACAACGCCGGCTTCGAGGGCGCGGTGGCCGTCCGCCAGGTCGAGGCCGAGACCGGCTCGACCGGGTTCAACGCCCTGACCGGCGACTACGAGGACCTGATGAAGGCCGGCGTCATCGATCCGGCCAAGGTCACCCGGGCGGCGCTGCAGAACGCGGCGTCGATCGCCGGGCTGGTCCTGACCACCGAAGCCCTCGTGGCCGACAAGCCCGAGCCTCCCGGTGCGGCGGCTGCCCCCGGCGGCGACCCCATGGGTGGCATGGGCGGCATGATGTAGCGCTCGGCGCTCCAACAACCATCTACGGATGGGCCCGGTCGACCGTTGGGTC
>DASQUY010000213.1:0-3007 GCA_035641055.1 Acidimicrobiales bacterium
CCGCCCGCCTCGACACCGTGCCGCTCGACGTGCCGGACGACCTCCCGGCCGAGGGCTACGCCCTGGCCGCCTTCGGCCGCGAGGACGGCACGGCCGAGATCGTGCTCGCCGGCGTCGACACCGCCGGCACGTTCTACGCCGCCCAGACCCTTCGGCAGCTCGTGGATCCGGCCGCCGGGACGATCGCCGGCGTCGGTGTCGTCGACCACCCGGCGATGCGCCACCGCGGGGCGATCGAGGGCTTCTACGGCAGCCCGTGGACGCACGATGAGCGACTCGACCAGCTCGCCTTCTACGGCCGGTACAAGCTCAACACCTACATCTACGCCCCCAAGGACGACCCCTACCATCGCGACCGCTGGCGTGACCCCTACCCGGCCGATCTGCGCGCCGAGCTCGGGGAGCTCGTCGACGCCGCGACGGCCAACCACGTGCGGTTCACGTTCGCCGTGTCGCCGGGCGTCTCGATCTGCTACAGCGACCCCGCGGACGTCGATGCCCTCGCCGCCAAGCTCGGGGCCGTCTACGACCTCGGCGTGCGGGCGTTCTCGATCGCTCTCGACGACATCGACTACACGACCTGGAACTGCGACGCCGACGGGGCCCGCTACGGCGAGCCGTCGGCCGCGGCCGCCGCCCGGGCGCAGGTCGACCTGCTCAACCGGCTCCAGCGCGGCTTCGTCGCCGACCACGACGGGGCGCAACCGCTGCAGATGGTCCCCACCGAGTACCGCACCACCGACGACAGCCCCTACCGCACCATCGTCCGCGAGCAGCTCGACCCCGCCGTCGAGGTGATGTGGACCGGGTCTTTCGTGGTGCCCCCGGAGATCACCGTCGACCAGGCGGCCGGTGCCGCCGAGGTGTTCGGGCGGTCGACGTTCGTGTGGGACAACACCCCCGTCAACGACTTCGACGCCACCGAGGGGCGGCTCATCCTGGCGCCCTACGACCGGCGGCAGCCGGGGCTGTCGGAGCAGGCGACTGGCATCGTGCTCAACCCCATGAACCAGGCCGCCGCCAGCAAGGTGCAGCTCGTTGGGGCCGCCGATTTCACCTGGAACGACGCCGCCTACGACCCGCAGCGGGCGCACCGGGCGGCGGCCCGGTACCTGGCGGGCCGGATGGACGCCGAGAGCGACGAGACGGTCGAGGCCCTGCTGGCGTTGTTCGACCTCGAGAACCTGGCGCCGACCTCGGCCCTCTCCGGCGCCCTCTCACAACCCCAAGCACCGGTCCTCGCCGCCCGCTTGGACGAGTTCCGCGCCGCCTGGCGGGACGGGGACCGGGCGGGCGCGATCCGGGGGCTGCGGCCCTACGCCGAACGGCTGGCGGCCGCCCCCGAGGTCATCCGGGCGGACGTGGCCGACCGGGGCTTCGTCGCCGACGCCAAGCCCTGGCTCGACGCCACCGACCTGTGGGGCGAGGCGCTGGTGGCGACGCTGGACGCCCTCGGCGCCCGGGTCCAGGGCGACACCGCCGGCGCCGAGCGGCTCTTCGACCGGGCCACGGACCTGGCCGACCGGGCCGGCCGCATCGAGACGATCCCCGGGGAGACCCGCCCCCAGGGCCCGGTCCGGGTCGCCGACGGCGTGCTCGACGAGTTCCTGGCCGAGGCGCGGGAGCTGTGAGACGACCGTTGCGCGAGCGTACGTTTAACCGTACGCTTGCACCTTGTGGCGACTCGAATCGTTCCCAAGACCCACCTCCGGGACCGGATCCGCGACGAGCTCACCGATCTCGGCGACGACACGTTGGTGGTGACCGAGCGGGGTCAGCCGCTCGCCGTACTCGTGTCCGTCGGCCGCTGGAACACGCTCCAGGAACGGCTGGAAGACCTCGAGGATGAAGTGGCCATCCTGGAACACCGGCTGAGCGGGGAGACGGGCGCGCCGGCCGAGAGCGTCTTCAGCTCGATCGAGTCCGAGCTCGCTGATGTACAGCGTTCGGCTCGCAAGGCGAGCTGAGCGCGGACTCCGAGCCATCCGCTCGTGGGACCCGCATGCCTACCAGCGGGTCGTGCGTGCGATCCGCAGCCTGGCAGACGATCCTCGGCCGCCGGGCGCCCGCAAGCTGACGGGCTTCGATCCACCGGCGTGGCGCATCCGCGTGGGCGGGTACCGCATCGTCTACGAGATCTCCGACGCCGAGCTCACGGTGCTGGTCGTCAACTTCGCGCCGCGGGGCGAGGTGTATCGCTAGCCGGCTCGCCTCTGCGCCAGCGCTTCAGCACCGCCAGGAGCTCGTCGTGCAGGAAGGCGAAGAAGGCGCGCGTCTCCTGCAGGCGGTGGCCGGCAGGCCCCTCCGGGCCGAGCGCCTCGATGCCGTCACCCAGGACCGCCACCCAGCGGTGGAGCCTCTCGTTCTGGCGGGCGAAGGCCTCGTACCACGTGTCGTCGTCGATGCGATAGTGGTCGACCCGAGCCCCGGGCTCGCGTTCGCGCCGCACCAGCCCGATCTGGGTCAGGTAGCGGACACCGCCCGAGATCGCCGCCGGGCTCACGCGCAGTCGCGATGCCAGCTCGCGCGCGGTCAGGCTCCCGTCCTCGGCGGCCAGCAGGCAGGCGAACACCCGGGCGGGCATGCGCGGCCAGCCGGCCTCGGTGAGCTCCAGCGCGAAGCGCTCGACGAAGCGCAGGACGGCCTCGTCGGCAGGCTCGGGACTTGGGCCATCGCTCACGGTCATCTCCTGTCGGCAGAGTAGTCTCTTCATAAAGTGATTGCTATTCACAATTTTGTGAAACTCTTGTAGCGTCGGTGCCATGTCCCCCACCCCCACCGCCATCGAGGTCTCCCGGCTGGTCAAGACGTTCGGGCCCACCCGGGCGCTCGACGGCCTCGACCTGCAGGTCGAACGCGGCGAGATCCACGGCTTCCTGGGCCCGAACGGCGCCGGCAAGACGACCACCATCCGGGTCCTGCTCGGCCTGGTCCGCGCGGACTCCGGGTCGGCCCGCCTGCTCGGTGGCGACCCGTGGCGGGACACCGCCGCGCTGCACCGCCGCCT
>DASQUY010000214.1:0-6942 GCA_035641055.1 Acidimicrobiales bacterium
TCTACGGCGACGTCATCGAGTACTTCCACCGCCACGTGCCCCACCGCGACCGGGTCGTGCTGTCCCTGCACCCCCACAACGACCGGGGCACGGCGGTGGCGGCGGCCGAGTTCGGCGTGATGGCCGGGGCCGATCGGGTGGAGGGCACGCTGTTCGGCAACGGCGAGCGCACCGGCAACGTCGACGTGGTCACCTTGGCCCTGAACCTGTTCAGCCAGGGCGTCGACCCCGAGCTCGACCTCGGCGACATCGACGCCCTGCGGCGCGTGGCCGAGTACTGCAACCGCCTGCCCATCCACCCCCGCCACCCGTACGTGGGCGACCTCGTGTACACCGCGTTCTCGGGCAGCCACCAGGACGCCATCAAGAAGGGGTTCGCAGCGCTCGGGAACGAGTACGAGGAGTGGGGCGTGCCCTACCTGCCCATCGACCCCAAGCACGTGGGCCGCACCTACGAGGCCGTCATCCGGGTGAACAGCCAGTCGGGCAAGGGTGGCGTCGCCTACATCATGCAGGCCGAGCACGGGCTCGACCTGCCCCGCCGCCTCCAGATCGAGTTCTCCAAGACGATCCAGGGCATCACCGAGGACACCGGCACCGAGATCTCGCCGGGGCCCATGTGGGATGCGTTCGTCGCCGAGTACCTGCCCGAGGATCCTCCGGTGCAGCTCGTCTCCCACGAGTCGACCACCGGCGAGGCCGGCTCGCGGGTCGTGGCGCAGCTCGTGGTCGATGGCGAGCACCGCACCGTGCGGGGCAGCGGCAACGGGCCGATCGCCGCCTTCGTGGCCGGGCTCGGATCCGACCTCGGCGTCGAGCTGGAGGTCGTCGACTACACCGAGCACGCCATCGGCGCCGGTGCCGACGCGGTGGCGTGTGCCTACGTCGAGACCAAGGGGCCCGACGGCGCCGTCCGCTGGGGCGTCGGGATGGACGAGAGCATCACCACCGCGTCGCTCCGGGCCGTCATCTCCGCGGTGAACCGGCACCGCTGACATCGCTGCGCGTTCGCAGAGGCCGTTCCACCACTGTCCGCGCGTTCGTCACCACATTGTCACGTGTAACGGATGTCACACCCGCGGTACGATCCTGGCGTCCAATGACCGCACCGAACGCCGAGCGGATGCCCTTGGCCTGGGCCGGGCAACCGTGACGGGTCCCTCCCGCCGGCGATCGCCACGACGCCGGCGGGAGGGCGGTCGTTGCGGTCGTCACCGCGGTCGCTGCCGCGTTCTCGGTACTGAATGGCCGCCATAGCGACCATTTCTGTACTGAGAACGGTGGGGGCCGGGGCAGGCGGGGGGCGAGAGCCGCCGAGCCTGGCGGTGTGGGATCCTGCGGCCTGCCGTGCCCCGCCACCCTCGCCGTCGTCGCCTGCTCCTGGCCGCCGGGGCCGCGCTCGCCGTCGCCGGCGGGGCTGTCGGCGTGGCGCTCGCCCGGGGAGACGGCGCCTCCACCGACGACCGCGGCCCGGCCGGCGGCGCTGACAGCACCGTTCCCGCCACCACGGCGCCGGAGGCGCCCCCGCCCGAGCCAGGCCAATCGGGCGCCCCCGGGGTGGGCGACCCCTACTTCCCCGGCGCCGGCAACGGCGGCTACGACGTCGACCACTACGTGCTCGCCCTGACGTGGGACCCGGAGGCGCGGCGCCTCGACGGGGTCGCCACGATCGAGGCCACGGCGGCGACCCAAGGGCTGTCGCGCTTCTCGCTGGACCTGGTCGGGCTGGAGGTCACCGACGTCACCGTGGACGGCGCCCCGGCCGCCTGGGAGCGCGACGGCCGCGAGCTGGTCATCACACCGGACGGCACCGTGGCGGCCGGAGCGGGCTTCACGGCCGTCGTCGCCTACGGCGGCAGCCCGGAGGCCGTCGCCGGGCCTGCCCCCCTCGATCCCGGCTTCATCGTCGAGGACGACGGCGAGGTGCACGTCGCCGCCGAGCCCATCGGCGCCGCCACCTTCCTCCCGTCGAACGACCACCCGAGTGACAAGGCCACCTTCGAGATCCGGGTGACGGTGCCCGAGGGTCTCGACGTGGCGGCGAACGGCGTGCTGCGCCGGACGCAGCCGGGCGACCGGCCGGGCACGGAGACGTGGGTCTACGACGTCGCTGATCCCATGGCGACCTACCTCGTGCAGGTTGTGGTGGCTGATCTCCGCGTCGAGGAGCTGACGGGCCCGGGCGGGCTGCCGATCCGCAACGTCTACGACGCCGATCTGGGCACGGCAGTCGGCGCCGCTATCGGTCGCCAGGGCGAGATGATCGGGTTCTTCGAGGACCAGTTCGGTCCGTACCCGTTCGCCACGTACGGCGCCGCGGTCGTCGACGAGGCGCTCGGCTTCGCCCTCGAGACCCAGACCCTGTCGCTGTTCGGCCCCGACACGGCGAGCGAGCCCGTCGTCGCCCACGAGCTGGCGCACCAGTGGTTCGGCAACCACGTGAGCCCGGCGAGCTGGCAGGACATCTGGCTCAACGAGGGCTTCGCCACCTACGCCGAGTGGCTCTGGGCGGAGCACGCCGGCGCCACGACGGTCGACGATGCCGCCGCCGAGGCGGCCGGGATCCCGGGGCTCGACCACCCGCCCGCCGACCCCGGCGCCGACGCACTGTTCCGTGGCTCCGTGTACATGCGCGGAGGCTTGACGCTCCACGTCCTACGCCGAACGGTGGGTGACGACGCCTTCTTCGATCTCCTGCGCACCTGGCTCGACCGCTACGGCGGGTCGTCCGCCTCCACCGCCGACTTCGAGGCGCTCGCCGCGGAGGTCGGGGGGCCGGACGTGCGCCCCCTGCTCGACGCCTGGTTGCGGTCGCCCCGACTACCGAGGCTGTCCGACTGGCTACGCTGAGTGCGGCAACTCGGGGGAGGGAGACGTGAGCGACCCGGTAAGCGTGGAGATCATGGATCGGTCGCCGACCTCGGCCGTCGCCCGCCTGGCCGGCGACTTCGACATCGTGACATCCGAGGGCATCAAGCGCGAGCTCGCCGAGCTCGTCGATGCCGGGCACGCCTCGCTGGTGCTCGACCTGGCCGGCGTCGGCTTCGTCGACTCGAGCGGGCTCGGGGCCCTGGTCGCCCTACACCGCTACGCCGAGTCCCAGGGCGGCCGGTTCGCCGTGCGGGGAGTGCCCCCACCGGTCCAGCGCCTGTTCGCCATCACGGGCCTCGACGGTCTGCTGGCGGTCGATGGATGAGTGGGGAACGTCTGCGTGTCACCGGTCGAGTGCCTGGCGCAGCTCGAGCAGGCAGCGGCGGATGAGCCGGGACACGTGCATCTGGCTGATGCCGAGGCGCTCGGCGATCTCGCTCTGGGTGAGCTCGTCGTAGAACCGGAGGCGCACGATCTCGGCCTCGCGCCGGGGCAGCGTGCCGAGCAGCTGGGCGACCAGCATCCGCAGCTCGACCGGCTGGTTGGGGGACTCCGCACCCGGCAGCCGCTCGGCGAGCGATGTGCCCTCCTCGTCGCCGGGACGACGGGCGTCGAGGCTGGTGGCCCGGTAGGCGGCGCCGGCCTCCAGGGCCTCCAGCACCTCGTCGTCGGAGATGCCGACCTCGGCGGCCAGCTCGGGCACCGTCGGCGGCCGGCCCAGCCGCGCGGAGAGCGCGGAGGTGGCGCGGCGCAGGTCGAGGTGGCGCTCCTGGGTGCTGCGGGGCGGGCGGACGGCCCACGTGCGGTCGCGGAAGTAGCGCTTGATCTCGCCGTTGATCGTGCGGCTGGCGAACGACGAGAACGGGATGCCGCGAGCGGGATCGAACCGCTCGACCGCCTTGAGGATGCCGAGCATCGCGATCTGGACGAGATCGTCCAGCTCGACCCCCCGGCCGCGGTAGTCGTTGGCGATGCGGGCCGCCAGCCCGCGATGGGCCTCCACGAGCTCGTTGCGGATCGCCCGCTCCCCGGTCCTCCGGAACTCGTGGAAGCGCTGCTCGAGCGTGACGTCGGCGGCGTCCCGCGAGGCGTGGAGGTGGCTCATACGCCGCGGGCCCGTTTCACCAACCGGAAGCGACGCCCGGCCCGGTCGGCTTCGAAGCCGTGGTCGTCGACCACGACCCGCAGGATCTCCAGGGCCAGGTCGTCGGGGGTCGCGCTGCCCGACGGCGCGGGTGCGGCGTCGCTCTGGCCCTTGACGGTCACCTCGCCGGGCGCTCCCTGGTAGGTCACGACGATCGATCGGGCGGGGTCCTCGAGCCCGTCGACGAGCAGTGCCACCAGCTCGCTCACCGCGATCCGCAGGTCTTCGGTGTCGTCGATGCTGAGCCCGGCCTCGGCGCCGACCCCGCTCGCGACGAGGCGGGCCAGCCGCACCGAGCTGCGCTCGGCCGGGGCGGTGAGCTCCACGGGGCGTCGGGCAGTCATGAGCACCCCCATTCTGGTCGTAGCTATGCGGTCATATCCCGTACAGCTACGACCAGTTTGCCTCCATGGGGGCCATCGGAACGCTCGCTGAGCTGCCACGACCACGTAGCGTGGCGTTTGTGGGCGGAGGGTGCAGGGTACGGCGACCGGCGATGGACCTGGAGGCCAGCACGAGGTTTCGGCGCCGCCGATCCTCGGTCCCGTCGGCGCGCAGCTTCGTCGACCACGCGCTGGTCTCGGCCGCCGTGCCCCGGCCGGTCATCGACCGCCTCGTGCTGGCCATGGCCGAGGCGTCCAACAACGCCATCCTCCATGCCGACGGCGACACGTTCACGGTCAGCGTGGAGGTGGCCGACTCGACGTGCACGCTGACCGTCAGCGACGTCGGCGCTGGCTTCGATCCGCCGGCCCGGCCCCGCATGCCGGAGCCCGACACGGTGGGTCAGCGCGGGCTGGCGCTGATGGAGGCGCTGGTGGACCGCGTCGAGGTGTCGAGCTCGCCGGCGGGCACGACCGTCGTCCTGGAGCACGACGTCACGCCGGCTGCGGCAAGCTTGGCATCCAGCCGGGTCGGTGCGACTCGTAGCGGTCGATCGCGTCGGCGTGACGCAGGCTGATGCCGATGTCGTCGAGCCCCTCTAAGAACCGCTCGCGGGTGGCATCGTCGAGCGGGAAGGGGCATTCGATGTCCGCGGCCGGCGCCGCCAGGATCCGGCGCTCGACGTCGACGGTCACCTCGACGGTCGGGTCGGCCTGAACCGCCCGTAGCAGCGCCTCGCCCACGTCGTGCGGCACCACGACGGGCACCAACCCACACTTGGTGGCGTTGGTGCGGAAGATGTCGCCGAACCGGGGGCTCACGACCGCGGCGAAGCCGTAGTCCATGATCGCCCACACGGCGTGCTCCCGCGACGAGCCGGTGCCGAAGTTGGGCCCGGCGACGAGCACGCTGGCGCCGGCGTAGCGCTCGTCGTTGAGCACGAAGTCGCGGTCGTCCCGCCAGGTGGCGAACAGCCCGCGGCCAAAGCCCGTGCGCTCGACGCGCTTGAGCCACTCGGCGGGGATGATCTGGTCGGTGTCGACGTCGGAGCGGTCCAGGGGGACGGCGGTCCCCTGGACGACACGGACAGAGTTCATGCGAGATCCTCCGGGGTGGCGAAGGCGCCGGCGATGGCGGTGGCGGCAGCCACGGCCGGGGAGACGAGGTGCGTGCGGCCACCCCGTCCCTGGCGGCCCTCGAAGTTGCGGTTGCTGGTCGAGGCGCAGCGCTCGCCGGGTGCCAGCTTGTCGGGGTTCATGGCCAGGCACATCGAGCAGCCCGGCTCGCGCCAGTCGAACCCGGCCGTGCGGAGGACCTTGTCGAGCCCCTCGGCCTCCGCCTGCGCCTTCACCGCGTGCGATCCCGGTACCACCAGGGTGCGGACGCCGGGCGCGACCCGGCGCCCGTCAGCGACGGCGGCGACGGCCCGCAGGTCCTCGATGCGGCTGTTGGTGCACGACCCGATGAACACGGTGTCGACCGGGATCTCCCGAAGCGGCGTGCCCGGAGCGAGGTCCATGTAGTCGAGTGCCCGGCGGGCGGCGTCGCGCTCGGTGGGATCGGCGAAGCCGTCGGGGTCGGGCACCGCGCCGGTGAGGGGGACGACGTGCCCGGGGTTGGTGCCCCAGGTGACGTGGGGGGCGATGTCGGCGGCGTCGAGCGCCACCTCCTTGTCGAAGGCGGCGCCGTCGTCGGTCGGCAGCGTGCGCCAGTCGTCGAGCGCCCGCTCCCAGGCGGCGCCGGCGGGGGCGTGGCGGCGGCCCTCGAGGTAGGCGAACGTGGTGTCGTCGGGGGCGACGAGCCCCGCCCGGGCGCCGGCCTCGATCGACATGTTGCACACGGTCATCCGGCCCTCCATCGACAGGGCCCGGATGGTCGACCCCCGGTACTCGATGACCGAGCCGATGCCGCCGCCCGTGCCGATGCGGCCGATGATGGCCAGGATCACGTCCTTGGCGGTGGCGCCCGCCGGCAGGTCGCCCTCGACGGTGACGGCCATGGTGCCGGGCCGGCGCTGGGGAAGGGTCTGGGTGGCGAGCACGTGCTCGACCTCGCTGGTGCCGATGCCGAAGGCGAGCGCCCCGAACGCGCCGTGTGTCGAGGTGTGGCTGTCGCCGCACACGATGACCATGCCCGGCAGGGTGAGCCCCTGTTCGGGCCCGATGATGTGGACGATGCCCTGCCCGGGTTCGCCCATGGCGTGGCACGTGATGCCGAACTCGTCGCAGTTGTGGCGGAGCACGTCGACCTGCTTCGCCGAGATGGGATCGGCGATCGGTCCGTCGATGCCCGTGGTCGGGACGTTGTGGTCCATGGTGGCCACGGTGAGGTCGGGGCGGCGGACAGTCCGGCCAGCCAGGCGCAGCCCGTCGAAGGCCTGCGGCGACGTGACCTCGTGCACCAGGTGGAGGTCGATGTAGAGGAGGTCGGGCTCGCCCTCGGCCTCCCGCACAACGTGCCGGTCCCACACCTTTTCGCTCAGCGTCTTGCCCACGGCTGCCCTCGCTTGACGTCTCATATAGTGAGATGAGAATCTCATCTCA
>DASQUY010000215.1:0-2833 GCA_035641055.1 Acidimicrobiales bacterium
AGGTCGATCAGCTCGTCGACCCGGGCGCCCACCGCGGCCTCGGACTCGTGCACCACCGGCAGACCCACGGCCGTGGCGAAGGGGTCGCGCACCGCCACGTGGCGTTCGAGAGACAGGGCGATGGTCTCCTCGACGGTCAACCCCGGGAACAGACGGGCGTCCTGGAACGACCGGCCGAGCCCGAGCCGGGCCCGGGAGTCGGCCGCCAGCCGCGTGATGTCGCGCCCTCCGAACAGCAGCCGGCCGCCGTCGGGTGGCAGGTAGCCCGACAACAGGTCGAACAGCGTGGTCTTCCCGGCGCCGTTGGGCCCGATGACACCGAGGATGCTGCCGCGCTGGAGGCGGAAGGACACCGCCTGCACGGCCTTGACCCCGCCGAACGACCGGGACAGCTCCACCGCCTCGAGGACGGTTTCGGACCCCCCGCCCCGGCCTGCCGCCGGTCGGGCGCCCCGCACCTCGACCCGAGCCCGTGGGCGCTCGCCACCGGTCGAGGCCGGACCGTCCGACGACAGCGGCGACGCGGCCAGCGACGGCTCCGCGGTCGACGGCTCGGCGCCGTCCCTGGCGGCCGCGCCCTCGAGGAACACGGCCCGCAGCACGTCGGGACGGTCGAGCAGGTCGCGCGTCGGACCGTGGAAGCGGATCTCGCCCTTCTCCATGAAGTAGGCCTCTTCGCACAGGCTCAGCGCCACGTTCACCGACTGCTCGACGAGGATGATCGTCGTCCCCCGATCCCGGATGGCCTTGACGATCTCGAGGAGCTGCTCGACCACGATGGGCGCCAGGCCCAGGGACAGCTCGTCGATCATGAGCAGCCGGGGCCGCGAGATGAACGCCATGCCGAGGGTCAGCATCTGCTGCTCCCCGCCCGACAGGTTGCCGGCCTCCTCCCGCCACCGCTCCCGCAGGACCGGGAAGTACTCGAGGACCTCCTCGGTGGCCCGCTCGACGTACGCCTTGTCCGACTGGTACGGCCAAGCCGCCAGACGCAGGTTCTCGGCGACCGACAGCCCGGCGAACACGCCCTTGCCTCCGGGTACCTGCACCACCCCCCGGCTGACGACCTCGTAGGGCGGGGTGTAGGTCATGTCGACGCCGTCGAAGACGATGGCGCCGCCCGACGGCTCCACCAGCCCGGAGATGGCCTTGACGAGCGTCGACTTGCCGGCCCCGTTGGTACCCAGCAGGGCGACGATCTCGCCCTCGTCGACCTCGAAGTCGACGTCGAACAGCACCTGCACCGAGTCGTAGTGGACGCTCAGGTTGCGGGCCACCAGCAGCTTCGCCTCGCCGTGCCGCCGCGCCTTCCGCACCTCGGACATGGTCACGGTGGCGGTGCGGACCCGGTCGATGTCGGAGGCCACGAACCTGCCGGCCGTCGAGATGAAGGCCGCCCCCAGCAGGATCACCGGGCACAACAGCAGGATGGCGGTCTGCAGCCCCCACTCGTCGGCCAGCCCGCCGATGATCGGCCCGACCAGGACCGCGGGGAGGATGAACAGGTTGATCACCGAGAAGCCGACGGAGCGGACCCGGGGTGGGGCGATGAGCGAGGTCGTGGCGGCGAGCACCGGCAGCGTCGACGAGAGCGCCAGGGCCAGGATGCAGCGCATCACGACGACGAGGGCCAGGTTCCTGGTCACGACGAGCAGGAACAGGGACGCCACCTGCAGCGTCGACGCCGCCCCGAGGAAGTACGTGATGCGGCCCGGGTCCTTGCGCAGCAGCTTGGCGGCGATCGGGATGCCGACGAAGAGCCCCACGAACTGGAACGGCTCGGCGGCGGCGGCCAGCGCCCCGCGCTGGGCCGAGTTGAGGCCCAGCTCCTCCTCGTAGAAGAGCTGGAGCAGCGGGTTGAGCGCGATGGCGGGGATCGCGATGAGCGGGATCGAGACGCAGATGCGACGGATGGTGCGGACCTGCCACACGATCCGCCACGCCTCGGTCAAGGAGGCCGGGGCCTCCTCGGTCCGGGCCGTCTCCTCGTCGGTGCCCATCAACGAGCGCTCCTGGTAGCCGCGGGTGGGCTCCCGCAGCCGGAAGGCGAAGCCCACCAGGAAGAAGGTCGGTATCGCCAGGAGGATGAACGCCCAGCGCCATCCCATGAGGTAGCCGATGAGACCGGCGAGCAGCGGGCCGATGAACTGGCCCACCTGGCTCGCCGAACGATGCATCGCGAACACGCCCGGCCTGGCATCGACCTGGTAGTAGTCGGTCAGCAGTGACGGGTGGGTCGCCTGGTTGACCGTCCGGCCGATGCTGGCGCCGGCTCGAAAGATGGCATAGGCGACGACGCCGGGGGCGAACCCCGTCAGCAGGGCGAACGTGGCCCAGGCCCCGGCGCCGGTGCCGGCGATGCGCGTGCGCCGGCGGCGGTCGGCCAGGTGCGCGACCGGGATCTCGAGGACGAGGAACAGGAACGCGATGATCGACGTGAGCGTGAGTGCACCCTGGAAGTCGAGCCCGAAGCTGTCGCGGATGTCGGGGAGCAGGACGTTGGCGGCCTCGCGGTCGAGCTCGTCCACGGCGTTGAGGCCGAAGAGGACCAGCATCGGGGTGGTCGCCGCCCCCTTGGTGAGCGTCGAGGGACGGAAGTCCTTGATGCGTTGGCCGAGCGAGGGCTTGGCGGCGTCCTCGTGGTCGGTCTCGGCCGAGGGCGCCGACGCGGGCTCGCCCTCCGGCGTACCGAGGGCTGGGCTGTCGAGCTCGGAGGTCACGGCTTCGCCCCTGTCGTCGTGGTCTCCCCGTCGGCGGTGTGCCGAGCGGCCGACACCCGGTCCGACCCGTCCCCGTCGGTCGTCTCGTCGGACGTCTCGACCGGGGGCGGCTC
>DASQUY010000216.1:0-3716 GCA_035641055.1 Acidimicrobiales bacterium
ACGCTCGTGGGACGGCAGCTCCCGCCAGCCCGCCGAGATGGTGGCGCTCGCCGGCCAGTCGGCCTCGGCGAGGATGCCGGCCACCTTGCGCTCGCCGTGCTCGCCGTGCTGCCCGCGCGCGCCGGCACCCCCGTCGCCCGCTCCGGCCCCGCCGCCCGCCAGCACCAGGTCGTTTGGCCACTTGAGGCCCGGCGACACGCCGGCCACCGCCTCGACCGCTTCCGCCAGCGCCACACCGGTCGCCATGGTGGCAGTGCCCGCCACCCGCGCCGGTGGGCGCAGCAGCACCGACATCAGCAGCGATCCTCCCGGGGGTGCGACCCAAGTGCGGTCGCGGCGACCCCGGCCGGCGGTCTGGTGGTCGGCGACCAGCACGACGCCCTCGGGCGCACCCTCCCGGGCCAGGACGAGCACGTCGGCGTTGGTCGAGCCGGTGGAGGCCACCCAGCGCACGTCGGCGAACCGGGAGCCGGACAGCGCCGCCCGGGCCCTCGTGCCGGGATCGACCTCCCGGCTCGTGGCACCCTGATTTCTGGCGCCAGCGTCGGGCATGCCCGTAAACATACGATGTGCTCTCCAAGATCCTGATCGCCAACCGGGGCGAGATCGCGGTGCGGGTCGCCCGGGCCTGCCGCGAGCTCGGCATCCGCAGCGTCGCCGTCTACTCCGACCTCGACCGGGACGCCCTGCACGTCCGGCTGGCCGACGAGGCGTACGCCCTGGGTGGTCAGACCGCCGCCGAGAGCTACCTGAACACCGACAAGGTCCTCGAGGTGGTCGAGCGCTCGGGCGCCGACGGCGTGCACCCCGGATACGGGTTCTTCAGCGAGAACCCCGATTTCGCCCGGGCCATCACCTCCCACGGCGTCGTCTTCGTCGGCCCCCCGCCCGAGGCCATGGAGGTCATGGGCGACAAGGTGTCCTCGCGCCGCGCCGCCCAGCAGGCGGGCGTTCCCGGGGTTCCGGGCACCATGGAGTTCCTGACCAGCGCCGACGAGGTGGTCGCCTTCGGCGACGAGCACGGCTGGCCCGTGGCCATCAAGGCGGCCTACGGCGGCGGCGGACGCGGCATGCGGGTGGTCCCCTCGGCCGCCGAGGCGGCGGCGGCGCTGTCGTCCGCCCAATCCGAGGCGGAGAAGGGCTTCGGCCGACCCGAGTGCTACGTCGAGCGCTACCTCACGTGGCCGCGCCACGTCGAGATGCAGGTCTTCGGCGACACCCACGGCAACGCCGTGTGGGTGGGCGAGCGCGACTGCTCGGCGCAGCGCCGCCACCAGAAGCTCATCGAGGAGACCCCGGCGCCCGGCCTGTCCGACGAGGTGCGCCAAGCCATGGGCGAGGCGGCCGTGCGGGTGACCAAAGCCTGCGGCTACGTCAACGCCGGCACCGTGGAGTTCCTCTACCAGGACGGCGAGTTCTGGTTCCTGGAGATGAACACCCGTCTGCAGGTGGAGCACCCGGTGACCGAGCTGGTGACGGGCCTCGACCTCGTGGCCGAGCAGATCCGGGTGGCGTCGGGGGAGCCGCTGTCGTTCGCACAGCCCGACATCGTGCGCCGGGGCCACGCCATCGAGGTGCGCATCAACGCCGAGAACCCGGCCGGCGGGGCGTTCCTCCCCTCCCCCGGCCCCATCACGCGGCTCCGGCCACCTCAGGGCTTCGGGGTGCGTTGGGACGGCGGCTATGAGGCGGGTGACGAGGTCAGCCAGTTCTACGACAACCTCATCGGCAAGCTCATCTGCTGGGGCGCCGACCGGGACGTGGCCATCGCCCGGACCCTGCGGGCGCTGGAGGAGCTCGAGATCACCGGCGTCGCCACCACCGTCCCCGCCGATATCGCCATCCTGCGGCACCCCGACTTCGCCGCCGGGGAGCACTCGACGAAGTGGGTCGAGGAGCGGTTGGACCTGTCGACTGTGGGGCCCGCCCCCGCCGAGACGGCACCCACCGGGGACGAGGCCGGGCCGGAGCCCAAGGTACGGCGCGACGTCGAGGTCGAGGTGAACGGCCGGCGCTTCGGCGTCGCCGTGTGGATCCCCGAGTCGCAGGCGAACCCGGTCGCCGCCTCTCCTGGCGCAGGGCCGGCGAGGACCGCGGGCCCCCGGCCGCGCCGGTCGTCGGGGGCGTCGGCCCGCGCCGCCGGCAGCGGCCAGGTGACCGTGCCGATGCAGGGGACGATCGTGAAGGTGCTCGTGTCGGAGGGCGACGAGGTCGAGGTCGGGCAGACCGTGTGCATCCTCGAGGCGATGAAGATGGAGAACAACATCGCCGCCGACAAGTCCGGCACGATCACGGAGGTCAAGGTCGCTGCCGGCCAGTCGGTCGGCTCGGGCGACATCGTGGTGGTGATCGACTAAAGGCATTCTGCCCGCGCTCACCTTCACCCGTGAGGGTCAGCGCGGGCAGAAGCGGTGGATTTGCAGCGCCGGGGCCTGTCGCGGCACTGTCTCGCCACTTCCCCCCAGCCCGGCCATCCCGCGCTCCGCAGGGGGAAGAATGTCCTCGTCCTGGATCCGCCTCGTCGACCACGCGCGCCGCCACCACGCCACCATCACCTGGGCGGCGGCGTCGGGCACCGGCATCACCGACACCGAGATCGCCCGCTGGTGCCGGCGGGGTCAGCTCGCCCACCCGGCGCCCGGCGTCTACGTCGTCGCCGGGTCACCGGAGACGTTCCGCCAGCGCGCCAGCGTCGCGGCCGGCTCCACCGCCGGTTGGGCGTCCCATCGCACCGCGGCGGCGTTGCGGGAGCTCGACGGCTTCCCACCCCGCAGGCTCGAGGTGCTCGTGCCCCATGGCCTGTGGAGGCGGCGCGGCGACTGGATCGTGCACGAGACCCGCACGCTGCGGGGCGTGGACCTCGACGAGGTCGACGGCATCCCCTGCACCTCCATCCCGCGGACGTTGCTGGACCTCATGGCCGTGGCCCACCCGTTCCTCGTCGGCCAAGCGCTCGACGACGCTGGCCGACGCTGGCCGGGGACGCTGGAGGCGGTCGTGCGGCGCCACCTGGAGCTGCCCCGTCGGGGGCGGCGAGGAGTACGGGCGATGGACGACATGCTCAACGAACGCCTCGGGCGGGGCCAGTTCACCGACAGCAACTTCGAGACGCGTGCACTCAGGCTCCTGTCGTCGATCGGGTTGCCCGAGCCGTCCCTGCAACACGAGGTGCGCGACGGCGACTTCGTGGCGTTCCTGGACTTGGCCTGGCCGGAGATCATGTGGGCCATCGAGTGCGACAGCCTGGCCCACCACACCGGCAAGCGAGCGCACGAATGGGACCGCCAGCGGCGGCGCCGGCTCAAGCGGCTCGGCTGGGATGTCGTCGAGGTGACCTACGACGACGTCACCCAGCGGGCCACTCAGACCGGCCGCGAGCTGCGCGCCCTGTACGACGCCCGGGTCCAAGCCGTTTCTGCCCGCGGTCACCTGCCATAGTGCCGGTCAGCGCGGGCAGAAACGTGTGGGGACACCGGCCCACCCCTTCTGCCCGCGCTCACCTTCACCTGTGAGGGTCAGCGCGGGCAGAAGCCACGGGGTCGCTGGTGAGCGCCAGGTAGGCGACCGCGGCGATCACCCCCGCCAGCGGCCAGGCTGCAAGCGGCGCGGCGACCAGCGGCTCCGCATTGGTGGCGGCGGCGAGGATCGCTCCCAGCGCCAGCAGCGCGTCGACGCCGACGTGGAGCGGGTGGGGCGGGGTGTCCTCGCGGGCGAAG
>DASQUY010000217.1:0-4662 GCA_035641055.1 Acidimicrobiales bacterium
GAGCCGTTCGCGCAGAGTGCTGGCCACCCCGTCGACGGCCCGAGCCGGAGCGGCACCGACCACGGTGGCCAGGACCAGGGCCGTGGCGGCGAGCCGGGTGCCGGGATCGCGGTGATCGCGGGTCCAGTCGTCGAGCACGCCGGCGATCGGTTGGCCTTGCGCGGCTCCTCGGGCCACGGTCTCGAGCTCTGCACCGAGGGGATCGGGCGTGGCGCGGCCCGCCTCCCCGAGGGCGACGGGAAGCGACGAGCCCGACCGCAGGGCCGCGGCCAGTCGTTCGAGGGCTTGCGGGAGCTGGGCCCGCCGCCCGGCGACCACCTCAGTGCGGCGACGGCGCCGGACCACGATCGACGCCGCCACCGCGGCGACGCCGGCGAGGCCGACGGCGATCGGCCCGATCATGGTGGCGGCCGCCACGATGCCGGCGCCGCCGGCCACCAGCGCGACCGCAGGCACGGGTGGCGCCCGCCCTGCGCCCCGGGCGACGCCGGCCGCGTCCCCCGCACGTTGGGCAGCGCCAGGATCGTCGCCGGCCCCGCCGAGGAGGCGTGAGCGGGCGCGTTGCGAGGACCACCAGCCGTGCATCCACCACGCCGTCACGGCCGGGACGCCGAGAGCGAGCAGGGCGGCGAGCGGCGTCATGTCTCCTCCCTGGTCGCCACGTCGGTGTTCCAGGCCGACGCGCCGGGCCGGCGTGCGGGACGGGTGGGCCGGGCCACCGGGCGGGGACCGAGCGCTACCGGCCGCGCCGCCAACGCCTGGGCCGGGCCGGACACGACCTCGGCGACCTCGGCGACCAACCGGGCCCCGCTCTCGCCGCGGACGACACGCACCAGGACGTCGATGGCGCCGAGCACCTGCTCTCGCAGGGCGGCGAGGGGCAGGTCGATCGAGCCCATGAGCGCCATCGTCTCGATGCGACGCAGGGCGTCGGCCGTGCCGTTGGCATGGACGGTGGACAGGCACCCGTCGTGTCCGGTGTTCATGGCCTGGAGCATGTCCAGGGCCTCGGCGCCTCGGACCTCGCCCACCACGATGCGATCGGGCCGCATGCGGAGAGCCGCCCGTACGAGCTCGCGCACGTCGACGGCGGCGAGACCGTCGGGCGTCGCCGGGCGGGTCTCGAGGCGCACGACGTGCTCGCCCGGCAGGCGCAGCTCAGCGGTGTCCTCGACGGTCACGACCCTCTCGCCGTCGGCGAGGTGACCGCACAGGGCGTTCAGCAGCGTGGTCTTGCCCGCCCCGGTGCCCCCGCAGACGACCATGTTGGCCCCGGCGTCGACCGCGGCCACGAGCAGGTCGGCCACCGCCGGCGTGCAGAAGTCGGCCAGCGGCGCCGCGGCGGCGCCGAAGCGGCGGATCGTGACCGCCGGGCCGTCGACGGCGAGGGGCGGCAGCACGACGTGCACGCGCGACCCGTCGGGCAGGCGAGCGTCGACGATGGGGCTCGTGCGGTCGGCGCGCAGCGCCAGCGGCGCCGTCACGCGCTCGATCAGCAGGTCGATCGCCGCCCGGTCGAGCGCCAGCTCGGTGCGCTCGAGCCTGCCCGAGCGCTCGATCCACACCGGGCCCGGGCCGTTGACGAGCACGTCGCTCACGCAGGGGTCGGCGAGCAGCGGCTCGAGCGGGCCCAGGCCACCGATGCGGGCACGCACCCGGGACACCACGGCCGACACCTCGCCGGCGCCGAGCAGCGGTGCCTCACGGCGCACCAGGTCGGTCACCGTGTCATCGTCGACGGGTCCCTGGCCGCCGGCGGCCAGCAGGCGCCGGTGGACACGGGCGTCGAGGGTGGCATCCTCGGCCCGGCCGGGAGCGGGGGGATCGCCGGCTGCCCCGAGGTCGGGGGCGTCGGGGCCGTTCAGGCCCTGGTCGGTCGCAGCTGGACCCGCGGTGTACAGGTCGGCGGCGCGTGGCCCGGTGTCGCCTGGCTCACCGGCGCCCGGCTCGGCGACGGGCCGAGCGGCGCCATCGAGCAACCAGCGGTGCAGGCGGGCGTCGAGCGCGTCGGGCGCGGCGTCGTCGGTGTCAAGCTGCATGGCGCAACCCCCGTTCGAGCGATCGCGGGAGCCGTCGGGCCGCCAGGAGGCCGGAGTCGACCGCTCGGGCGACCGCTGGATCGGCCTCGATCTCGGCCCGCACCGGCGCCTCGACCGCCTCCTCGATGTCGTGACGCCCCAGTGCCCGCCCGGGCTCGCGCACGACGATGACCTCGGACGGGCGCAACGGTGAGGCCTTCGCCCGCCGGAG
Source organism: Acidimicrobiales bacterium (assembly GCA_035641055.1). Taxonomy (GTDB): domain Bacteria; phylum Actinomycetota; class Acidimicrobiia; order Acidimicrobiales; family VFJN01; genus DASQUK01. Next base: position 2,251 of record DASQUY010000217.1, read on the forward strand.
CGCCAGGAAACAGGGGCGCGTGACGAGGATGGACCTCTGGGCGGCGCCGACCACGGCGCCGGCCGCCGGCTCGGCAAGGCCGCAGTCGACGACCGCCGGCCGCGGTCCCCGGTCGAGGAGGGTGGCGAGCACGGGGGCGCGGGCCGGCGGCAGTGGTCCCGCTCCTCGGGGAAGCAGGACCAGGTGGGGGACGACACCCACCTCGAGCCGCGCCAAGCCGTCGGCGGGCACGTCGTCGCCGGCGGCGAGCCACCCGGCGAGGCCCGGGCTCTCGGGCTCGGGCACGCCCAACACCGCCGGGACATCCCCGGCGAGATCGGCCAGCACGACGCCGGAGCGAGCGCGGCGAGCCAGCAGCAGGGCGAGCGAGGCGGCGACGACGCTGGTGCCGACGCCCCCCTTCACCGACCAACAGGCGACGAGCACGGGAAGACCTCCGCGACGAGGGGGCACAGGAACTGCGGGAGGCCTGGTGCGCCAGGCGATCGGTGGCGCAAACGCTACCCAAGCACCGGGAAGATGTCAACACCCATCTGTAGATCAGGTGTTTGTTGAAAAAGCATCCTTTAGCGCCGAAAAATCCTCAAAGACGTGCTGTAGGGTCGCCGGGGTGGCCGCTCACGCCGCCGCCTTCTTCGACCTCGACAAGACCGTGATCGCCAAGGCGTCGATGGTCGCCTTCAGCGGGTCCCTCCACCGGGCGGGCCTGTTGTCGCGGCGGATGCTCCTCCGGGCGGCGTGGGGCCAGCTCGTCTACACCCAGTTCGGGGCGTCGCCGGCCAAGCTGGCCAAGCTGCGCGACTCGGTGCTGCGGCTGACCCGCGGCTGGGACCAGGCCGAGATCAGCGCCATCGTGCGTGAGACGCTGGTCGATGTGGTCGAGCCCATCGTCTTCGACGAGGCGCTGGAGCTGATCCGGGAGCACCAGGCGGCCGGGCGCCGGGTGTTCATCGTGTCCGCCTCGCCCGAGGAGATCGTGGCGCCGCTGGCGCAGTACCTCGGGGTGGACGAGGCCCTCGCCACCCGTGCCGAGCTGGACGACGAGGGCCGCTACACGGGCCGGACCGAGCGCTACTGCTACGGCCGGGACAAGGTCGTCGCCATGGAGGAGGCGGCACGCGGCGAGGGCATCGACCTGGCGGCCTCCTTCGCCTACAGCGACTCGGCCACCGACCTGCCGATGCTGGAGGCCGTGGGCCACCCGGTCGCGGTCAACCCCGACCGCGATCTCCTACGGGCGGCGCGTGCCCGGGACTGGGAGGTGCGGCGCTTCACCCGGGGGGTTCCGCTGCGCGAACGGGTGCCGATGCCGGCGCCACGCCACGCCGCCCTCGGCGGGGGCGCGCTGGCAGCAGCGGTCGGCGCCGGGTTCGCCGCTCGGTGGCTGTGGGACCGGCGTCAACCCGCCCCGCCGGCCTCCGCCGCCCGGTCCCTCCTGGACGCCGGGGACCGCTGGCTTCGGCGGATGAGACCGCCGCCCGTCGCTAGACCGACCGGATCTTCTTGGACGCCACGGCGGCCAAGGCGAGGACGACGATGAGGAGCAGAAGCTTCTTCATGCCCCGGAATGCTAGACCACCTCGTCGGCGCGGCGGTCGATCCGGTCGTCACACTCCCGCGGGCCGACCTGCCCGAGGCGATAGGTTCCGCCGAGCCGAGGCCGAGGTCATTGGTTCCGGATGTGGAACCGATGACCTCAGGCTCGGCGTCCTGGAACCTATGACCTCGGGTTCGGCGTCCTGGAGCTCAGGCCTCGGGGACCGGCGCTGGCCAGCGAGGACGTGGTCGGTCGTGTCGTCTGGCAGGCGACCATCCCCGACGCTCTAGTGTCATCGGCCTGATGACCGCCGTGCGCCCGTCCGTGCCCCTCCGCCGACAGGTCGAAGCGCGGGCCATCGGACGGCGGACGCATCAGACGTTCCTGTTCGCCGGCGTCACCGGCGTCGTGGTCGGGCTCGTGGTCCTGGCGCTCGACCGCATCATCCTCAACGGCATCTTCGACAGCCTGGCGGATCGGCCGCTGTGGCTCCGGGCATCGGCGCCGGCCGTGGGCCTCCTTGTCGCCTACCTCTGCCTGCGGTGGGTGGCCCAGGCTCGATCGCCGAGCACGGCCGACGAGTACGTCCGGACCTTCCACGACGACACGTACGAGCGCATGGGGCCCCGCCCCGTGCTCGGCCGTGTCCTGGCCAGCATCGCCACGATCGGGTACGGGGGCGCGCTCGGCCTCGAGGGTCCGTCCGTCTACGCCGGGGCGGCCATCGGGTCGAACATCCAGCGGCGCTTCGCCCGCTTGTTCTCCCGCGAGGACGTCAGGCTGTTGCTCGTGGCCGGTGCGGCCGCGGGCGTGGCGGCCATCTTCAAGGCCCCGGCCACGGGCGCGCTGTTCGCGATCGAGGTTCCCTACCGCGC
>DASQUY010000218.1:0-2893 GCA_035641055.1 Acidimicrobiales bacterium
TGGCGGTGCTGTTCGACCCCGCCGAGCCGTGGGAGCCGTGGGCACCGCAGGCCGGCTGGAACGGGAAGATCGTGTGGCCCTTCGGCCCGGCGGCCGGCACCCTCCACTCGCAGGGCCTGCCCGGCAACGTGCTGGACGCCACCCGGCTCGGCGAGGGCTTCATGGTGGCCACGCACTCGATGAACCAGCACAGCACCAACCTCAACACGGTCGTGTCGGCCGAGTCGGTGATGATGCTGCAGGAGCACATCACCGAGACCTACGGCGAGATCCGCTATGTCATCGGCCGGGGTGGGTCGGGGGCGTCGATCCAGCAACAGACCATCGCCTACCGGACCGGCCAGGTCAACGATGCCCAGCACCTCAACCTGGTCCCCATCATCGACCTGCGGCCGTCCGAGAACAACGGGATACACACCAACTTCCACACCTGGGAGATGAAGGAACGTCTCTCGCCCACGCTCCCGTGGCTGTCCTACGCCGACGGCCCCGGTGGCGAATCGCTCGGCGAGCCGCCGACGTCGTCCCCGTCGTGAGGGGCCGGTGCTGTCGCCCGTAATCGTCAGGCCACGAGCTTGGCGGCGGTCCGGCCGAGCAGCTCGACGTTGTCGGGATCATGCCCGTTGGCCGGCAGGTTGCAGGTGAACCCGTCCACGCCCAACTCGAGCACGGCGGCCAGCCTCTCGCCGACCGCGTCGGGATCGCCGATGGTGACCCTGGCCTCGATCATCTGACGGGTGGCGTCGTCGGCGGTGTCGAGGTCGATGCCGCGCTCCCGGAGATAGGCCGTGGCGTCGGCCACGGCCTGCTCGTGGGTGGGCGCGATGCAGACGGCGCGCTGCACGCTGACGACGATCTCGCGGCGGTCGCGGCCGAGCCGCTCGCAGTGGGCGGCGAGGGCGTCGAGCTTGCGGGGGATCTCGGAAGCCTCGCAGATCAGGTTGGACTCGTCCGCGTACTGCGCCACCATGCGCAGCGTCTTCCGCTCGCCGGCCCCGCCGATCATCACCGGGATGCGACCGACGGGCGGGGGCTGGTTGACGGCGTCGGTCACCGTGTAGTGCCGGCCGGCGAACGTGGGGCGCTCGTCGCGCAGCATGGGGAGGATGATCTGCAGCGCCTCCTCGAGCTTCTCGAAGCGGTCGGTGAACGTGCCGAACTCGAAGCCGAGGGCCCGGTGCTCGAGCTCGAACCACCCGGCGCCGATGCCGAGCTGGGCACGGCCGGACGACACGATGTCTAGGGCGGTGACCGTCTTCGCCAGGAGCGCCGGGTTGCGGTAGGTGTTGCCGGTGACGAGCGCGCTCAGGCGGACGGTCGAGGTGCGCTGGGCCAGCGCCGACAGCAGCGTGTAGCACTCGATCATGTAGTTCTCGGGCGGCCCGAGCCCGGGCAGCTGGTAGAAGTGGTCCATCACCAGCACCGTGTCGAAGCCCGAGCGCTCGGCGGCCTCGGCCTGGCGGGCCACCGCGTCGAACAGCCCCTCGGACCCCACCCCGGGGTAGGTGAAGTTCGGGATCTGGTAGCCGAGCCTGGTCATGAGCGGGCCTCCTCTGTGGTCGCGTCGCGGGGGACGGTACGAGTTCGAGCGCGCTCGAAGTCAAGGTCAAGACCGGAGGGTTGCGGTGACGATCCAGATGGCCGCAGCGAGGCGGACGCCGGTGGCGTCGGCGTGGTCCGCGAGCACGGCCTGGACGGCGTCCAGGGCCGCGGCACGCTGACCGTCGGGGATCGAGGCCAGCGCCGCCTGCCCGATCCCGGTGTTGGCGAGGTAGTCGGCGGCATCTGCGGGGTCGCTACCGAGGGTGAGCGTGACCGTTACCGCGTCGAGGCCGATGTCGGTGTACCCGGCACGGTGGAGCGAGGCGGTGACGGTCGCCGGGTCGGATTGGGCGAACATGCCCGGCGACCCGGGCGGGGCCTCGGGCAATCCGCCGCCGGCGAGGAGCACGGCGCCGGGGATCGTCAGCCAATCGTTGGCGGCCAGCGGCTGCCACGTGGCGAGGCACAAGCGCCCGGCCGGGGCGAGCGCGGTGGCGATGTTGGCGAAGGCGGCTACCGGGTCGGCGAAGAACATGGTGCCGAACCGGCTGATCGCCACCGCGAAGGTGGCGGGTGGCAGGGCATGGGTCTGGGCATCCCCGAGGACGAAGCTGACGTTCGTGGCCCCTTGGTCGTCGGCGCGGGCCCGGGCGGCCTCGAGCATCGGTGCGGACAGGTCGATGCCCAACACGTCGCCACTGGGCCCCACGGCACGGGCTCCGGCCAGGCTGGTCGCGCCGCAACCACAACCGACGTCGAGGACCCGATCGCCGGGGCGGAGGTCGGCGCCGTCCAGCAAGGCGTCGGCGATCGGGGCCAGGACGCGGTCCCGCCGGTCGGCGTCGGCGACCCAGCGGCGTCCGCTGTCACCGTTCCAGGCCGCGTGCTGGTCGGCGTTCGCCGTCTCGGTCATCGATCATCGACCTCGAACAGCGCCCGCACCGCGTCGGCCACCGAGGCGTCGTCGGTGATTCCGAGGCGCCGACCGAGAGAATGGACCGCCAGCCGGCCCGTGCCGTGGGCGAGCAGTCCCCGGCCCCGAGTGGCCAGGGCGGCCAGCCGGTCGGGATCCCCATCAGGGGGTCGGTCAGCGATCGCCGCGAGCACGGCATCGGCGATCGACCGGGCGGCGCTCCCGATGACCTCCAGCAGGGCGAGGACGCGATCCGGGTCGTAGCCGGCGTCCAGCGCGTCGCCGGTGAGCGCCAGCATCGACGGGCTCGGCACGCAGTAACGCTCGGGCCCACAGCGCTCGACAATGCCCGTCGAGATCAGCTCGTCGAGCCGGTCAGGCACCAGACCGGGCACCAACCGGGCGAGCTGCTCGGCGGTGGCGGGAGCGCCGGGTTCG
>DASQUY010000219.1:0-9611 GCA_035641055.1 Acidimicrobiales bacterium
CCACCGGCCGGGGTGATCCTGAAGCCCTTTTGTGGGCCCTCGTCCTCCGGGTCGTCGGACTCCACTAGCCTGTCGCGCTCCAGGCGCTGGAGGGTGGTGTAGACCTGCCCGACGTTGAGCGGCCACACGCCGCCCGTGTACGCCTCGAAGGCCCCCCGCAGCTGGTAGCCGTACATGTCGGCCTGGTCGAGGAGGGCCAGCAGCCCCTGTCGGACGGACACATACGTAGTATGCATACTCGGTATGTGTCGGTCAAGTGCCGCCGTACCCCTTTGACAGTCGCTGGCCCGTGCCTTTCAACTATCCGCCGATGTCCACGTCGCTCGTCATCGTCGAGTCACCGGCCAAGGCCCGGACCGTCGCCCGCTACCTGGGCGACGGGTTTGTGGTCGAGGCGTCGATCGGTGCCGTGCGCGACCTCGAGCCCAAGGGCCTCGCCGTCGACATCGACGACGGCTTCCGGCCCACCTATGTCGTACCGCCCGGCAAGAAGGAGGTGGTCAAGCGCCTCCGGGCCGCGCTCAAGGACGCCGACGAGGTCTACCTCGCCACGGACGAGGACCGCGAGGGCGAGGCGATCGCCTGGCACCTGACCGAGGTGCTCAAGCCCCGGGTGCCGACCCGCCGGATGGTGTTCCACGAGATCACGCGCCACGCCATAGAGGCGGCGGTCGACCAACCCCGCGACATCCACGCCGGGCTGGTCGACGCCCAGGAGGCGCGGCGCATCGTCGACCGGCTCTTCGGCTACCCGGTGTCCGAGGTGCTGTGGCGCAAGGTGTCGAGCGGGCTGTCCGCCGGCCGGGTGCAGAGCCCGGCGGTGCGCCTGGTCGTCGAGCGCGAGCGCGAACGCATGGCCTTCGTGCCCGCCGACTACTGGGACGTGCAGGCGGCGTTCCCCACCGATCCCGCCTTCGGGGCGACGCTGGTCGGTCTCGACGGCCACCGGGTCGCCACCGGCAAGGACTTCGACAGCCAAGGCAACGTCGCCCGGGACGACGTCGTCGTGGTCGACGAGCCGGTGGCCCGCGGGCTGGTGACGGCCCTCGACGGCTCGACCTTCACGGTGTCGGCGGTCGAGGAGAAGCCGTACCGCTCCTCGCCCAAGGCGCCGTTCATCACGTCGACCCTGCAGCAGGAGGGCGGCCGCAAGCTGGGCATGACCTCCGGGCAGGTCATGCGCACCGCCCAGAGCCTCTACGAGCGGGGCTACATCACCTACATGCGCACCGACTCGGTGACGCTGTCCGCCGAAGCGCTGTCCGCCGCCCGGGCCCAGGTGCGCCAGCTCTACGGCGAGCGGTTCCTGCCGGTCGACGCCCGCCGTTACCGCGGGCAGGTCAAGAACGCCCAGGAAGCGCACGAGGCGATCCGCCCCGCCGGCGACGGGTGGCGGACCCCCGACCAGCTCGCCGGCGAGCTGCGCGGCGCCGACCTGCGGCTCTATGACCTCATCTGGAAGCGCACGCTCGCCTCCCAGATGGCCGACGCCCAGGGCAAGACGGTGTCGGTGCGCATCGAGGCGCCGCTGGGTACGTCGGTGTCGGTGGACGGCGACGGGCGGTCGCCCGTGACTCTCGCGGCGGCCACCACCACCGAGTGGGCCGCGTCCGGGCGGACGATCACGTTCCCCGGCTACCTGCGGGTGTACGTGGAGGGCTCCGACGACCCCGAGGCCGACCTGGAGGACCGCGAGCGCCTCCTGCCCGAGCTCGCCGAGGGCCAACGGCTGCCCGACCCGGCCCTGGAGCCGCTCGGCCACACCACGCAGCCGCCGGCCCGCTACACCGAAGCGTCGCTGGTCCGCCGGCTCGAGGAGCTGGGCATCGGCCGTCCGTCCACCTACGCCTCGATCATGCAGACGATCCAGGACCGGGGCTACGTCTGGCGCAAGGGCCAGGCGCTGGTGCCGTCGTGGTCGGCCTTCGCCGTCGTCAACCTGCTGGAGGGCCACTTCACCGCCGAGGTGGACTACTCGTTCACGGCCCGGATGGAGAACTATCTCGACGAGATCGCCACGGGGGAGCGGGAGCGGGTGCCGTTCCTGCGCGAGTTCTGGTTCGGCAACGGCACGCCCGGGCTCACCAGCCTCATCGACGCCGCCATCGCCAACGCCGACCCGGCGGTGGTCAACGCCATCCCTCTCGGCAAGGACCCGGACGGCAACGAGGTCCTCGTGCGGAACGGCCGGTACGGCCCGTACGTCAAGCGGGGCGACGACACGGCGTCGGTGCCGGCGGACGTGGCGCCCGACGAGCTGACGGTCGCCCGCGCGCTGGAGCTGCTGGCGGCGCCGAAGGGCGACGAGCCCCTCGGGACCGACCCCGACTCGGGGCTGCCGGTCTACGTCAAGACCGGGCGCTACGGCCCGTACGCCCAGCTCGGCGACGCCGACACGCTGCCCGAGGGCGAAAAGCCCAAGATGTCGTCGCTGTTCAAGACCATGTCCCCGTCGAACGTGACGCTGGAGGAGGCCCTGCGGCTGCTGAGCCTGCCCCGGGCGGTGGGCGCCGATCCGGACAGCGGCGAGGAGATCCTGGCGCTCAACGGCCGCTACGGGCCCTACCTCAAGCGGGGCACCGACACCCGCAGCCTGGGGAGCGAGGACGAGCTGTTCACCGTGACAGTGGAGGGCGCCGTGCGGCTGTTCGCTGAACCCAAGCGCCGGGGGCGCGTGGCGACCCCGCCGCTGCGGGAGCTGGGGGCCGACCCCGTGACCGGCCGGCCGATGGTCATCCGCAGTGGCCGCTACGGCCCCTACGTGACCGACGGCGAGACCAACGCCTCGCTGCGCGAGCGCGAGGGCGACACGGTCGACGACCTCACCGACGAGCGGGCCGCCGACCTGCTGCAGGCCCGACGGGAGGCCGGCCCGGCGACCCGTGGAAGGGGTGGGCGCAAGGCGTCGGGCGCCAAGAAGACGGCGAAGAAGTCGGGGACCAAGAAGTCGACGGCCAAGAAGGCGGCGAAGAAGTCGGCCTCCAAGAAGTCGGCCGCCAAGAAGTCGGCACCCAAGAAGGGCGCGGCCAAGCGTTCCCCGAGGCAATAGAGCCTGTTGGCAACTCTCGAGGCAATAGCCGCCGCTGCCGGCGGCTATTTCCTCGAGAATTTCCGAACGGCGGTCATTGCCTCGGGTCACCCCGCTGACGGCCCAGGTCGGCCCCCGGCGCTCTAGGTTCTTCGGGTGATGGAGGCGCACGACCACGAGGCGGAGGACCCGTCGGAGGTCGTCGAGTCGCTGCGTGCCCTCCACGACCGGCGGGTCGAGGGTGCGTCGTTCATCGAACGGTTCTTCGGCACGTCCACCTTCTTCCGGCTCTGGCTGGCGCAGGCGCTGTCGTCGCTCGGCGACTGGCTGGCCTTCCTCGCCATCGTCATCCTCGCCGGCCGCCTCGGCGCCGAGTCGCCGGGCACGGCGGTCGGCCTGGTGATGGCAGCCCGCATCATCCCGGGCTTCTTCCTGGCGGCCGCCGCCGGGGTGCTGATCGACCGCCGGGACCGCAAGCACGTGATGGTCGCCTCCATGCTGGTGCGGGCGGCGGTCGTGGGGTCGCTGCCGTTCGTCGACACGGTGGCGGGCCTCATCCTCGCCTCGCTGGTGCTGGAGCTGGCCACGCTGTTCTTCTCGCCGGCCAAGGAGGCGACCGTCCCCAACCTGGTGCCCGTCGACAAGCTGGCGACCGCCAACTCCCTCGGGCTGGCCGCGGCCTACGGCACGTTCCCCCTCAGCGCCGGCCTGTTCGCGTTGTTGGCCGAGGTGGCGGAGTGGCTGGCGGGCATCGACGCCTTCAACTCGCTGCGGACCAGCCAGGAGGCGGTGGCGTTCTACGCGACGGCCGTCTGCTACGTGGTGGCGGCGGTCATCATCTACCGGCTCGCCATCCCGACCGGGCACATGCGGACACGGGACGAGCGGCGCCCGGTCGGGCTGGGCCAGGTCCTCCGCGAGGTCCGGGAGGGCTGGCACTACGCCTTCATCACGCCCGTGGTGCGGGCCGTCAACGTGGGTCTGGCCTGCGGGCTCATCGGCGGGGGGATGCTCATCCCGCTCGGCCAGGCGTTCTCCGAGCAGGTGTTGGGCTCGGGGCCGAGCGGCTTCGGCGTCTTCGTGTTCGCGCTCGGGGTCGGGACGGGTGCCGGGGTCGTGTCGGTCTCGGCGCTGCAATCCCGGCTGCCGAAGGCCCGCACGTTCGTGCTCTCGCTGTTCTGCGCCGGCGGGGCGCTGCTCGTCGGTGCCTCGATGTCGTCGCTCGAGTTGGCGGCGATGTGGGTGGCGGTCATGGGCGTGTTCGCTGGGAGTGTCTACGTGCTGGGGTTCACGCTGCTCCACGAGAGCGTCGAGGACGAGGTGCGGGGCCGCATCTTCGCCGCGCTCTACACGCTGGTGCGGCTGTGCGTGCTGCTCGCCCTGGTAGTGGGGCCGTTGCTCATCGACGTCCTGGACAGCGCCTCCGAGCGGCTGGTCGACGGCCGCATCGAGGTGGGTGTCGAGATCGCCGTGCCCGGCGTGCGGCTCACCCTGTGGCTGGCGGCCGTCATCATGCTGGTGGCGGGCGCCTTGTCCCGGGCGTCGCTGCGCGCATCCGCCGCCTCCCGGTCCGACTCGGAGGAGAGGACGGTGGCTCCGTGAGCGACATGGCGTCGGCGACGGAGGCCGGCCGGTTCATCGTGCTCGAGGGCGGGGAAGGGAGCGGGAAGTCGACCCAGGCGGCGCGGCTCGCCGACCGCCTCGGGGCGCTGCTCACCCACGAGCCCGGGGGCACGGCCGTCGGGGCGGCGCTGCGGGCCCTGGTCCTCTCGGACGACGCCCGCACGCCCGGGCTGGACGACCGGGCCGAGGCGCTGATCATGGCGGCCGACCGGGCGCAGCACGTGGCCGAGGTGATCCGGCCGGCGTTGGCCGGGGGCCGCCACGTCGTGTGTGACCGCTACATCGGATCCACGCTCGCCTACCAGGGCTACGGCCGCGGCCTGCCGGTGGACGAGCTGCGCCGGCTATCCCTGTGGGCGTCGGGAGGGTTGTGGCCCGACGTGATCATCCTGCTCGACGTGCCGCAGGCGTTGGCGTCGGACCGGGCCGCGGGGCGGGCCGAGGCGCCGCCCGACCGGGTCGAGGCGGCGGGCGACGGCTTCCACGAGCGCGTGGCCGAGGGCTACCGGGCGCTGGCCGCCGCCGACCCGGCCCGCTGGGTGGTCGTGGACGGGGCGGCCCCGGTCGACGAGGTGGAGGCGGCCGTGTGGAAGGCCATCTCCGAGCGTCTCTGAGGTTGCGGCCGGCGATGCGTCCCCGTGACCCGAGGTCTTAGGTTCCACGCCCACCAGCCCGAGGTCATAGGTTCCAGAAGCGGAACCTATGACCTCAGCCTCGGAGTGGCGGAACCTATGACCTCACCGGTGGCCCCGACGGGCGACCTCGACCCCTGGCGGGACGTCGTCGACCAGCGGGCGGCGATCCGCCAGCTGGAGGCGGCGGCCCGGTCGCCCGTCCACGCCTACCTGCTGCTCGGCCCGCCGGGATCCGGCAAGCGGGCGCTGGCCCGGGGGTTCGCCACCGAGCTCCTGGCGCCGCCAGACGCCACGGGCGAAGACCGGGCGCGCCACGTCCGGCTGGCGCTGGCGGATCAGCACCCGGACCTGCGGGTCGTGGAGCCCGAGGGCACCACGTTCCGCAAGGGCGAAGCCGAGCAGATCGTGCGCAACGCCACGCTGGCCCCGGTCGAGGGGGGCCGCAAGGTGGTCGTCGCGCTGGGGTGCGAGTCGATGGAGGACGAGGCCGCGGGCTACCTGCTGAAGATCGTCGAGGAACCCCCGGCGTCGACGGTGTTCGTGCTGCTGGCCGCCGAGGTGGTGCCGGAGCTGGTGACCATCGCCAGCCGGTGCGTGCGGGTGGAGCTGCACCCGCTGGCGACCGAAGCGATCGCCGAGCGGCTGGTGGTCGAGGGGGTGGACGCCGAGCGGGCAGGTGTCGCCGCGTCGGCCGCCAGCGGTGACATGGAGCGGGCCCGCACCCTCGCGACCGACGAGCGTCTGGCGCTGCGTCACCAGGCGTGGCGCGCGGTGCCCGGCCGGTTGGACGGCACGGGTCACCGGGCGGCCGAGGTGGTCGCCGAGCTGCAGGCGATGATCGGGGACGCCCTGGTGCCGCTGCAGCGGCGGCAAGCGGAGGAGGCCGCGGCGATCGCCGAGCGGATCGAGCAGTTCGGGCTGCGGGGTGCCGGCAAGCGTGAGACCGAGGCGCGGCACCGGCGCGAGGTCCGCCGGTTCCGGACGGCCGAGCTGCGGTTCGGCCTGGCGACCCTGGCCGCCGCCTACCGCGACGCCCTCGTGGCCGCCGCCGATCCCGCCGACCCCGGTGCCCGTCGGGCGCCCTCGCCCGCCCGGCTGGCCGAGGCGTTGGCGCTCATCGACGATGCCGGGTTAGCGCTGCCGCGCTACCCCAACGAGACCTTGCTCCTCCAGGCCCTGATGGCGCGCCTGCCCACTGTGCCCGCCGGCTGAGCAGACTCTCCCTAACCTCTACAGGCGGACCACGAGGGGGCGGTCGCCCGGGGCGTTGGCGCCCTCATCGACCCCCCGGCGCCGTGACGTTCTCACCGGTTCCTGGTGGTGCCCGGTGGTGCCGGTCCGGCGGTGCCGTCCTTGCCGGCTCCGACTCCGGCGGCGATGCTCGTCGTTGTCGTCGTCGATGGGGAGCTCTCGGCGCGCTCCGAAGAATCGCATGAAGCCAGCCATGCGAGACGCCTCCTTCGGCCGGGCAAGTGGGTTCACCCGTACCCGATTCGCACCGTGGTAAACGTACCGCTCTAAGCGTTCAACCGCCGAGTCCGTCCTGCGACCGGTCCGACCGGCGACGGCGGTACAGCACGTGGCGGCGGAGCAGCTCCACCCCGTCATCCTCCCCGGCAAACCTGGGGAGCCGGATCGGCGCACTGGTATCCTCGCCCCTTCCGCCCGAGTAGCTCAGCCGGCAGAGCAACGCACTCGTAATGCGTAGGCCAGGGGTTCGAGTCCCCTCTCGGGCTCTCACGGAACCGCAGGTCACGGCGCCGACCCTCGCCAGCAGCGAACGGCAGTTCCCGTACGGTGGCCTCCCTGGTCCGCACTGAGTCCGCAACCGCCCGACGAGCGGCCTCGTCGAGCAGGTCCGCGACCGTGTCGAGGTCGTCTCCGAACAGGCCCGCGTACACGTCCAGGGTCATGGTCGCGGAGGCGTGCCCGAGCATCCGCTGCACCGCCTTGACGTTCGCTCCGGCGGCCACCGCGAGGCTGGCGGCCGTGTGGCGGAGGTCGTGCGGCGTCAGCCCATCGAGTCCCGCGGCCTTGACCGCCGGGTCCCAGTGCCGGCGCCGGAAGTTGGTGTTCCGTAGCGGCGCCCCTGCCGGCGTCAAGAACACGAACTCGTCCGGCCCTTTGCCCTCGACGTGCGCGGCGAGCTCGTCGACGAGGAAGCGAGGCATCGGCACCGTCCGCACCTGGTGGGTCTTCGGCGTCCCCTCGACGAGCTTGCCCCGGACCTCGACGAACGCCGACTTGATCCGCATCCTGCGGCGCAGCAGGTCGAGACTGCCAACCCGCAGCGCACTCATCTCGCCCCACCGCAAACCGGTGTAGGCGAGGAAGCGGATCAGCAGCCCGTAGGGTTCGGCGGCCGCCGCGAGCTCGGCCACCTGGGCGTGGTCGAGGAACCGAGGCTCGCCCCGAGTGACCCTCGGCAGCTTCACACCCTCGGCCGGATTCCGAGCCAGGCGCCCATCTCGCACCGCGTGCGTCAGCATGAGCGAGAACACCCGGTGCGAGTAGCGCACAGTCGACGGCGCCAGACCGAGCTCCGAGAGCTCCGCCACCCACTGGCACACGTCCGCGTAAGACACGTCCGACAGCCGCACCTTCTCCCAGGCCGGGAGGATGTGCCGCTTCACGGCCAGCTCATAGCGCGCTCTCGTCGACGGCTTCAGCTGGCCCTGCCCCGCGAGCCAGATCATCGCCCACTCCCCCACCCGCACACGGGCGAGGGCCGGATCGATCCACTCGCCCCGGGCCCGGGCGACCTCGATCGACGCGAGCCACCGTTGCGCGTCGAGCTTGCGGTCGAAGTGGCGGGCATGCTCCTTGCCCTTCGCGTCCCGGTACCGGGCCCGCCACCGGCCATCCGGGCGCCGCGCCACGTTCCCGGCCATCAGTCGCTCCGCTCGGACCGGCAGTGCTCGGCGACCCAGCGCCGCACCGCGTCCGGGTCGTAGCGCAGGTGGCGCCCGACCTTGAAAGCAGGCGGCCCTGTCCCCAGGTACCGCCACTGGTGCAGCGTCGCCACCGGCACGTCCAAGAACGCTGCCACATCGCGGGCGTTCCATAGCCGGTCGCAGGTCGGGACCGACACGGCCGCCGCCGAGGACTTCTCGGCGTACTTCGTCAGGTACGCCGCAGGATCAAGTCTGCTGGCCACGGATCTACCTCCTTGTGCGCTACTTGCGGTCGTTGGTGGTGCAGAGTCGGTGCCTCCCTTCACGCCAGGGGCGGGGAGTGTGACGGGTTCCGCCGGTGCGTCAAGGGCACGGCGAAGAAGTCCCGACTGAGCCGCGGGGACCCTGCGCCCTGGCGGCAGGGGACTTCTTCGCCTCTTCGGCCCTTGACCCACCGGCTCCACCCGTCGTGAGTTGGCGCCCAAGGACGTGAAGGAAGCCGAGTGCGGACGTTCCCGGTTCACCGGTGCTCGCGGGCGAGTGCCGCCGATGTGAGCGCCCGAGCGGCGGTGTCGACGTCGAGGAACCCGACGCCGGCGAAGCGCCAGTTGCGTTCGATCACGATCTCGGCCTCGTCCCCGTCCGGATCGTCGTCGTGGTGACCGGCGACGACGGGCGCCTGGTCGACGTCGTGGTCGTGGGCGGGGCGGCCGCCGCGCTGGCGCCACTCGGACCGAGCCCGGCGCAGCGCCCCGAAGGTGGTCGAGTAGCGCCGCGTGTTGGTCATGACGTGGCCCCGGTAGCCCAAGGTCCCGTACCGATCGGCCAACCGCTCGTAGTCGGGCCCGCCCGCTGCGACCAGTTGCTCGGCCGTTTCGATGATCCGCACCACGTGAGCCGACGCGCCCAGATAGCGGGCATCGGTGGCCGAGTGGACGCGGCCATGTCCGTCGAGGCCGAAGTCCTCGGTCGACTTGGTCAGGTACTTCGCCAGATAGGCCGCCACCATCTCCGGGTGCCCGTCGCCCACCGGGTCGTCCCGACCCGCACCCAAGGTGATGGGCCGGGCGTCGATCTGCTCCCCCCAGCCGAGGATCACCGGCCGGTGGCCGGCGGGGTGGACCTCGAGCCGCACCGCCCTTGCGGCCGTGGCAATGGCGTCGCCGAGGGCCTGGGCGTCGAGCCCGATCCGGGGCGAGGAGTCGGGCCCGGTGGGCCCATCGAGGCGCATGACCGCGTGGACGTGGATCAGCCCGCGGGCCTGGAACTCGGCCACCTTCGTGTAGGACACCCGGGCCACGCACCGGGCGAACTTCCGGCGGGACACCCCGGCCATGCGGGCCAGGTGCCGGCCCAGGGTGATGGTGAAGCTGCGCCAGAGCTCGGGGGCGTGCCACTGCCACAGCACGTGCCCGGTGTAGTCGTAGCACT
>DASQUY010000220.1:0-2373 GCA_035641055.1 Acidimicrobiales bacterium
CACGGCGGCGGCGCTGGAGTGCAATCCCGACGACCTGGAGTGGGAGCATGGTCGCTGGCAGGTGCGTGGCGACCCGAGCCACGGCAAGACGATCCAGGAGGTGGCCCTGCTGGCCCACGGCAACCTGGAGCTGCCCGAGGGGGTCGAGGGTCACCTCGACGCCACCGCCGTCTACAACCCGCCGAACCTCACGTACCCGTTCGGGGCCTACCTGTGCGTGGTCGACGTCGACCCCGGAACCGGGCAGGTGAAGGTGCGGCGGTTCGTGGCGGTGGACGACTGCGGCCCGCGCATCAACCCGATGATCGTCGAGGGCCAGATCCACGGCGGGCTGGCCGACGGCGTCGGCATGGCGCTCATGCAGGCCATCGCCTTCGACGAGGACGGCAACTGCCTCGGCGGCTCGTTCATGGACTACCTGCTGCCCACCGCCGTCGAGACCCCGAGCTGGGAGCTGGGCGAGACGGTGACGCCGTCGCCGCACCACCCGCTCGGCTGCAAGGGCGTGGGGGAGTCGGCGACGGTGGGTTCGCCGGCGGCGGTGGTCAACGCCGTCGTCGACGCGCTGGAGCCCTTCGGGGTGCGCCATGCCGACATGCCCCTGACGCCGGCCCAGGTGTGGCTCGCCATGCAGGGCCGGCCCGTGCGGACGGACCTGGCGTTCACGTGACCGTCCTGCACCCGGCCGCCACTCCCGTCCCGAGGCAATGGGTTCCGCCCTGGGGAGGGCGAGGTCATGGGTTCCGGATGCGGAACCCCTGACCTCGGGCTTCGGCCCGTGGAACCCATGACCTCGGGTTCGCTGCCGGGTGGATCTGGCGAAGGGCGGCCGTGAACGCTGACGTGGAGGCCCGGGCGGCCGAGCTGCGGCGCGACCGGGTGGCCTTCGTGCACGCCCGGGTGGTGCGGGCCGAGCGGCCCACCTCCGCCAAGCCCGGCGACGAGGCCGTCGTGCTGTCGGACGGGACGATCGAGGGGTTCGTGGGCGGGCAGTGCGCGGAGTCGACGGTGCGGGCCCAGAGCCTGTCGCTGCTCGACTCGGGGGAGTCGCTGCTGCTGCGCATCGCACCGGAGGGAGGGGCGGACGGCGACCCGGGCCCGGGCCGGGGCGGGTCCGGGTCGCTTACCGTCGTGAACCCCTGCCTGTCGGGCGGGACGCTGGAGATCTTCCTCGAGCCGGTGGTGCCGGCGTCGACGATCGGGGTGCACGGCGAGTCGCCGATCGCCGCGGCGCTGGTGGCGCTCGCCGAGCACGTCGGGTTCCGGGCCACGCAGCTCGACCCGTCGCCGGAGGGGGGAATTGGCGACGACCACGGCCTCGCGGCCGTGGTCGTCGCCTCGCACGGCCGCGACGAGGAGGAGGTGCTGGAGGCGGCGATCCGTGCGCGAGTGCCGTACGTGGCGCTCGTCGCCAGCCGCCGTCGCGGCGAGGACGTGGTGGCGGCGCTGGATCTCGACGACGAGCAGCGGGCGTCGATCCACACCCCTGCGGGGCTCGACATCGGGGCCCGCACACCGCGGGAGGTGGCGCTGTCGATCCTGGCCGAGATCGTGGCGCTCCGCCCCCGACCGCCGCGGGGGGCGGCGCCGGCGCCCGCCGCGGCGGCCGGGGCGGGCGCCGGCGAGCGTCCCGACGTCGCCACTGACCTCGTGTGCGGCATGACGGTCGTGGCCGACGACGCCACGCTCCACCTCGACCACGAGGGCGCCCGGTACTGGTTCTGCGGCACCGGCTGCCTGCGGGCGTTCGCCGCCGACCCGAGCACCTACCTGCCCTGACCAACCCCGAGGCAATGGGTTCCATCCAGACGGGGGCGAGGTCATAGGTTCCAGAAACGGAACCCATAGCCTCGGCCCCGGTCGGCCGGAACCCATCGCCTCGTGGGATGATCCCGGCCGTGGCCGACGCCTGGGATCCCGAGCAGTACGACCGCTTCGCGGCCGAGCGCCGGCAGCCGTTCGACGATCTGCTCTCGCTGCTCGCTCGCACCCCCGGAGGGAGGGCGCTCGACCTCGGCTGCGGGACGGGTGAGCTCACGGTCGAGCTCCACCGTCACCTGCGGGCGGCGACGACGGTGGGCATCGACTCGTCGCCGGCCATGCTCGATCGGGCCGCGGCGCTGGCGGCCGACGGCGTCCGCTTCGAGCTCGCCGACCTCACGACGGTCGCGGCGCCGGCGCCCCTCGACGTCATCGCCGCCAACGCCGCGCTCCAGTGGATACCCGACCACGAGGGCGCTCTCGTTCGGCTCGGGTCGATGCTGGCGCCGAGGGGCCAGCTCGCCGTGCAGGTCCCGGCGAACAGCGACCACCCGTCCTACGTCGTGGCCGCCGCCGTGGCCGGCGAGGAGCCCTTCCGGGAGGCGCTGGGCG
>DASQUY010000221.1:0-2185 GCA_035641055.1 Acidimicrobiales bacterium
CGCCGCCGCCGGCCCCACGGTTCGAGATCAACCTCAACGTGGGTCGGCGCATGCCCCTCCATGTGTCGTTGGATCCCGCGCTGGAACCGGCCCACTGGTTCGTGGTGGACCTTGCGATCCTCCGCGAGCACGGCGTGGCCCTCGCCGGCCCGTCCGCCCGCGACCTGGTCGCCCCCATCCCGCGTACACACCTGCTGAACGCGCTGCTCGAGTCGCTGGCCTGGCATGCCGCCCACGAGCGGCAGCTCCACTCGACCGTGCTGAACGCCGGCCGGGCGTGGCGCTACGCCCAGGAGGGCGTGTGGTCCTCGAAGGACAACGCGGCGAACTGGGTGCTGGCGCGTACCGAGGATCCCTCACTGGTGGAGGGCGCCCTGGCGATCCGCCACGGCGCCGGCTCGTCGGCGCTCGATCCGGCCCGTGTCGACGAATTCGTGCGCGGCGTCCGCGCCCTGGTCGAGCACGCATCGCAGATGGCGTGACGCAGGAGACCGCCGCACCCCAGACGGCGCCAGGGCGGCGAAGGTCCCGGCGTCACGCTGTCCTCCGGCCTCCTCGAGGCCACGTTCCTCCCCGGCCTCGGGATGCTGGGCACCTCGCTCCGCCATCGGGGCGACGAGCTGCTCGCCGTACCCGGCGGCCCCGGGGGCTACCGGGCGGCGACGTCACCGGCCTGCCGCTGCTGGCCCGGTGGGCGAACTGGCTCGGAGCGCGCCCCTACCGGGCCGCCGGCGTGGCCGTCGACCTCGAGGGACTTGTCCTGCACACCAAGGAGCACGGGCTCCCGATCCACGGCACGATGACGGCCCAGCGGGGCTGGCTCGTGTCCGTCGGCGATGGTGAGCTGACCGCCCGGTCGACTTCGGCGACCGCCCCGACCTGCTGGCGTCGTTCCCCTTACCGCACGAGCACCGCATGCGCGTTGCCGTCGAGGCCGCGACGCTCACCGTCGAAACGACCCTCACGCCCACCACGACACGGCCGGTCCCCCGTGGCGTTCGGCTACCACCCCTACTTCCGCCTCCCGGGGGCGAGCCGTGACGACGTCCGCCCGTGCCTGCCGGCCCGCCGGCACCTCGAGCTCGACGACCGGCAACTGCCCACTGGGGCGGCGCGCGTCGAGTCGGCCGAGGACGAGCCGATCGGGCAGCGGACGTTCGACGACCTCTATGAGCTCGACAGTGACAGGGAGCTGGCGCTGACCGCCGGCGGCCGCCGACTGGTCCTGCGGCTGGACGACGGCTACCGCTACGCCCAGGTCTTCGGCCCCCGGGGGGCGGAGTTCGCCTGCCTCGAACCCATGACCGCGCCGGTCAACGCCCTGAACGACAGGGGCTACTCGCTCGTCGCCCCCGGCGGCAGCTACACCGCCCGCTTCACCATCCTCGTCGAGGACGTCTCATAGGAGGTGGGCCCGGTGGGTGCGGAAGAACTCCAGCGCCGCCGCCCGCTGGTCAGCCTCGCCGACGAGGTCACGGACCGGCAGCACCGCGCCGGTGAAGGAGCAGGCGTTCCACAGGTCGCTTCGGGGCACCTCCCCCGCGGGCAGGACGTAGAGGTACGGCTCGTCCGCCGCGGCGTCGCCCGGTGAGGCGCCGAACGTCGCCCGGCCGTCCCTGACCCGGAAGTCGAAGGCGGCGTCGAAGTGCTCGGGCCACAGCTGTACCCGCCCCGCGTCCGCCGAGGCCGGCTCGGCCCGCAGCGCCTCGAGCACCGACCAGGCGAACCCGTACCAGTCGCCGACGAAGCGTGCCGCCTCCCCATCGAGCGGCAGCGGCTCGTCGAGGTCGCCGGGCGCCGGGACTTCGAACCCCTTCGCCCACTCGGTGTCCGGTGGCCCGTCCAGGACGAACGCGGCCGCCTCGTTCAGGGTCGTGATCGCCGTGGCCGCAGCGGACGATCCCCGCTGGCGCACGAGGTCGATCCCGACGGTCCGCACCTGCTCGTCGTCCCCAAAGAACGGCGTGCCGACACCGCCCAGCGTCCAGCGGAGAGCCATCTTGCCGTTGGACCGGCGCTGGCGGGCGGGCGAGAGGACGTACACGGCCAGCCGGTGAAGCGCCACGCGCGTCTCCACCAGCTGCCCGGGGATCGGCCCGAGCGGCCGAAAGGCCGCGAGCCAACGGTCGGCCGCCCAGCCGGCGTGCTCCGGGTGTGCACCAACCCATTCGCGCCAGTCGAGGTC
>DASQUY010000222.1:0-5643 GCA_035641055.1 Acidimicrobiales bacterium
CGGAACACGATGGGAGTCGAGCGGGTTACCGCCGATGACCGCGACTCGCACGAACGGGGATGAGCGGATGATGGAGACGCTGAGCGCCGATGTGGTGGTGATCGGGATGGGCCCGGGCGGCGAGGACGTCGCCGGGCGCCTGGCCGAGGCGGGCCTGGAGGTGGTGGGCGTCGAGCGCAAGCTGGTGGGCGGCGAGTGCCCCTACTGGGGGTGCATACCGTCGAAGATGATGATCCGGGCGGGGAACCTGCTCGCCGAGGCTCGCCGCGTCCCCGGCATGGCGGGCGACGCCAGCGTGCAACCCGACTGGGGGCCGGTGGCCCAGCGGATCCGCGACGAGGCCACAGACGACTGGGACGACCGGGTGGCCGTCGAGCGCTTCGAGGGCAAGGGCGGTCGGTTCGTGCGCGGCGACGGCCGGATCACCGGGCCGGACCGGGTGGCGGTGGGCGACCGCGTGATCGAGGCCCGCCGGGGTATCGTGGTGGCCACCGGCACGCAGCCGGCGGTCCCGCCGATCCCCGGCCTGGACCGGGTGCCCTACTGGACGAACCGCGAGGCGGTCGAGGCGAAGGAGCTGCCGTCGTCGCTGATCGTGCTGGGCGGCGGCGCCATCGGCGCCGAGCTCGCCCAGGCGTTCGCCCGCTTCGGGGTCGAGGTGACCGTGGTCGAGGCGCTGGACCGGCTCGTTCCCGGCGACGAGCCCGAGGCCGGCGACGTGCTCGGCGAGGTGTTCGAGGGCGAGGGCATCGCCGTGCGCACCGCGGCCAGGGTCACCGGGGTCCACCGCGATGGTGCCCGCATCGCGGTGGACCTCGAGGACGGCACCAGCTTGGCCGCCGCCCAGCTGCTGGTCGCCACCGGGCGGCGCGTCGACCTGGCCGCGGTCGGGCTGGGGGCCGTCGGCGTCGACGAGTCGCAGCCGTCGGTGCCGGTGGACGAGCACCTGCGGGTCACGGACGGCGTGTGGGCCGTGGGGGACATCACCGGGCACGGGGCGTTCACCCACGTGAGCGTGTACCAGTCGCCGATCGCCGCCGCCGACATCCTCGGTGAGCCGCACGCCCCGGCCGAGTACCGGGCGCTGCCGTGGGTCACGTTCACCGACCCGGAGATCGGGGCGGTCGGCCTCACCGAGGCTCAGGCCCGGGAGGCCGGCGTCGCCGTGCGGACCGGTCTCGCCCAGGTTCCGTCCACCGCTCGGGGATGGATCCACAAGGCGGGCAACGAGGGCGTCATCAAGCTCGTCGAGGACGCCGACCGCGGGGTGCTCGTGGGGGCCACTTCCATGGGCCCCACGGGCGGCGAGGTCCTCGGTGCCCTGGTGGTCGCCGTGCACGCCGAGGTGCCGACCGAGCGGCTGCGGCAGATGATGTACGCCTACCCGACCATCCACCGCGGCATCGAGGACGCCCTCCGCGACCTCGGCGGCTGACGGCGTCGGGAGCGACAGACAGCGAACTTGGGTTCGGGAGGTCAGCCGGTCAGGAGCCGGCGCACGCGGGCCAACAGCCCGGACTGCACGCCGTCGCCCTCGACGCGCACGCCGTGCCAGAAGGCGACGCGGTCGCGGATCTCCTCGGCGGCCGGCTTGGGGTCCGGGTAGTACCACGCCGCCGCCCGGTTGACCTGGCCGTCGACGACGACGTCGTAGTAGCTGGCCTGACCTTTCCAGGGGCAGACCGAGCTGTGGTCGCTGGGGGCGAAGTTCTCGCGGTTCAGCGCCTCGGGCGGGAAGTAGTGGTTGCCCTCCACGACGACCGTGTCGCCGCTCTCGGCCAGGACCGCGCCGTTCCAGGTTGCTCGCACCATGCCCTCGGAACCCGCCGGACGCCGGTGGTCTTCCCTCGGCGACCCGGCCGACCGATCGAGCCGAGCGATCACGGCGGCCGCCGGCGGGTTCACGAGGGCGGTGCCGTCGATGACGACGGTGGGCACGGTCTCGTTGCCGTCCGCCACGGAACGGACGAAGGCGGCGGCCTCCGGGTCGTCCCAGATGTTGCGCTCCTCGAGGTGCACGCCCGCCCGCCGGAGCCCCCGGCGCAGCATCCAGCTGTAGGGACAGCCGGGGCGCGTGTAGACGATGACGTCGGCAGCAGCGGTGGGCTCGGTCTCGGTCATACCCGGGAAAACGCGTTGGCGGGGATCGGTTGTTCCGGGAACGCCGCGGATCAACGGACGGCGATCAGGCGGCGCAGCGGGATGCCGATGTCGGAGCCGGTCCACCGGCCGACGACCCGTTGTGCGCCCCGCCACCGGCGGGCGTCCAGGCCGGGAAGGTACAGCGACCGCAGCCACAACACGCCGTCGTGGGGATCGGTGAACGGAAATGCGAAGCGGCGCTGCTCGTCGCGTGTGACGGTGAGGCCGGCGGCGGCAAGCAGCGAACGCGGGTCGGCGAGGACGCGCGGGCGCCGGAACGGCACCCGGCGGAGCCGGAGGGCGGCGAGCAGCCGCGCGTACCGGACGCGGTCCCGCGCCCTCAGCGGGCGATCGGTCGGGAGCAGGACGACGAGGAGCCCGCCGGGCCGCAGCAGCCGGGCCATCTCGCCCGCGGCCGCGCCGGGATCGTCGAACAGCATGAGCCCCATCGAGCAGGCGACCGCGTCGGCGGCGCCCGGCCGCACCGGGAGAGAGGCGGCGTCGCCGACGGTCAGCCTGCCGGGGGTGGCGGCCACGGCCAGACCCAGCTCGGCGCGGTGGCGGTCGACGCCCATCCAGCGGCCGGTCACGCGGCCGGCCAGCGGCCCGCTGCCGCAGGCGACGTCGACCGTCAGGCCCACGTCGGGGAGCGCGTGGGCGAGCCAGTCGTAGGCGTCGCGGCCGTCGTCGGCCAGGGCGCGTGTCAGGACGTCCTCGGTGATCCCCGGCCTCTCGGCGTGGAAGGCGGCGAGGTAGTCGTCCCAGCCGCCCACCCCTGTCAGGCTCCGGCGCGCCGGAACCGGTAGAGGCGCAGGCTGTTGGTGACCACCGAGACGCTGGAGAGCGCCATGGCTCCACCGGCGAGGATGGGGTTGAGCAGGCCGACGGCCGCGGCGGGGATGAGCGTCACGTTGTAGCCGAACGCCCAGCCGAGGTTCTGCACGATCGTCCGGAAGGTGCGGCGGGACAGGCGGATGGCCGTCGGCACGCCCTCGAGGTCGGCCGACAGCAGGGTGATGTCGGCCGACTCGATGGCGACGTCGGTGCCGGTGCCGATGGCGATGCCGAGGTCGGCTTGCACCAGCGCGGGGGCATCGTTGACGCCGTCGCCGACCATGGCCACCACCCGCCCCTCGGCCTGCAGGCGGCGCACCTCGTGCACCTTGTCCTGGGGCAGGACCTCGGACAGCACCCGGTCGATGCCCACCTGCCGGGCTATGGCGGCCGCCGTGCGGTGGTTGTCGCCGGTGATCATCGCCACCTCGGCGCCGAGACCGCGCAGCTCCGCGACCACGCGGGCGGCGCCCGGCTTGAGGGTGTCGGCCACGGCCAAGGTGCCGCGGACCCGGCCGTCCCAGCCCACGAGGATCGCGGTCTTCCCGGCGGCGTCGAGCCTCTCGGCGGAGGTGTCGAGGTCGGCGGAGCTCATGAGGCCGGCGTCGGCCATCAGCTTGCGCCGCCCGACGTACACGACGGTCCCGTCCACGTCGGCGCGGACGCCCTGGCCGGCCACCGCCGCGAAGTCCTGCGCCCGAGGCAGGTCGTGGCCGTGCCGGGTGCGGGCGACGTCGACGACCGCCCGGCCGACCGGGTGCTCCGAGGCGTCCTCGACGGCGGCGGCTCGGCGCAGCACGGTCGCCTCGTCCTCGCCGTCCGCCGCGACGACGTCGGTGAGCGCCATGCGGCCCTCGGTGAGCGTGCCGGTCTTGTCGAACACGACGGTGTCGATCCGCTTCGACCGCTCGAGAACCTCGCCGCCCTTGATGAGCACCCCCAGCGACGCCCCCCGGCCGGTGCCCACCATGATGGCGGTGGGCGTGGCCAGGCCCAGAGCGCACGGGCAGGCGATGATCAGCACCGCCACGGCGGCCACGAGCCCGTCCGTGGCGTCCCCGGCGAGCGACCAGGCGCCGAGCGTGACGGCAGCGATCGCGAGCACGATGGGGACGAACACGCCGGAGATGCGGTCGGCCAGCCGCTGCACCGGCGCCTTCGACCCCTGCGCCTCCTCGACCAGCCGGATGATCTGCGCCAGCGCGGTGTCGGACCCCACGGCGTCGGCCCGGATGGTGAGGACCCCGTGGGCGTTGAGGGTGGCGCCCGCCACGGTGTCGCCCGGCCGTTTGTCCACGGGCAGCGACTCGCCGGTCAGCATCGACTCGTCGATGGCCGAGGAGCCGTCGACCACCACACCGTCGACGGGAATCTTCTCTCCCGGACGCACCCGCAGCAGGTCACCCACCCGGACCTCGTCCACGGGCACGAGGCGCTCGCGGCCGTCGGTGACCAGGCGGGCCTCCTTGGCACCCAGCTCCAGCAGGGTCCGCAGCGCGCGTGACGCCCGGCGCGTGGCCCGTGCCTCCAGGTACCGGCCCAGCAGCAGGAAGGCGATGATGAGGGCGGCGGCGTCGAGGTAGTGCGCGGCATCGGGCGAGCCGAGGATCACCTGGTAGGCCGAGAACAGGTAGGCCGCCAGGGTGCCCATGGCGATGAGCGTGTCCATGTTCGCCTGCAGCACCCGGGCCCGGACGGCCGCCTGCTGCAGGAACGGCCAGCCCGCCCAGAACTGCACCGGCGTCGCCAGCGCCAGCGCCGTCCAGCGCGCCCAGGGCTCGTCCATGAACGCCAGCGACAGCACCAGCACGGTCAAGCCGAGCGGCCACGCCACGAGCACGCGCCGCAGCCACCGGCGCTGCTGACGGGCATCGCTATCGGCTTCCCCGTCGGGCCTGGCGCCCTCGTGGCGCCCGGGCACCCGGTCCGCGGCGATGGGCGCCAGCTCGTAGCCGATGTCGCCGACCGCGTCCGCCAGGCGGTCGACGTCGGTGGCGGACCGGTCCAGCACCACGGTGGCCCGCTCTGTCGCCAGGTTCACCGCGGCGTGAGCCACGCCGGGCTGGTGGGCGAGCGTCTTTTCGACCCGGGAGGCGCACGAGGCGCACGTCATGCCGGCGATCGCCAGCTCGAGCTCGTCCAACCCGTCGCTCGGTGCGGTCGTCCGGTCGTCCTCTCGGGCCTGCTGGGTCACACCGGCACCGCCGCCGTGTCGTTGCTCGACGCCGGCTCGGGGGTGGGCCCGGTGGCGACACGGTCGAAGCGGAGGGCCTCCATGAGCTCGTCGACGATCTCGTCGACGCGGCCGGCCTGCATGGCGGCCGCCACGCAAGTCTCGAGGTGGTTGCGCAGCACGAGGCGGCTGGCCCGCTCGAGCGAGCCCTGCACGGCCGAGAGCTGCTTCATGACGTCCGGGCAGTAGGCCTCGTCCTCGACCATGCGGAGCACGCCGTCGAGGTGGCCCCGGGCCGTCTTGAGGCGGTTGAGGATCTGGGTGCGGTACGTCGGCTTCACGGTTCCGACCCTACCCCACCGGGGGTGGGGTTGTGCTACAAGGGCGCAATGAACACACCGAGCCGGCCGCAGGCCGTCGCCTTCGACGTGGTCGAGACCCTGGTCTCCCTGGAGGCGGTGGGGGCCGCCCTCGACGGATACGAGGTCGGGCCC
>DASQUY010000223.1:0-7384 GCA_035641055.1 Acidimicrobiales bacterium
ATGGCCATCCTCCTCGGCGTCGTCATTCACTTCATCGCCGCCGGCGCCATCGCCAGCGACGCCGCCAGGGTGGCCCGCAGCGACCAGTGGTTCGCCTGGGCCGAAGCGATCCGCCGCCTCGGCATCGTCATGTACCTGACCTCGATCGCCTTCGGCCTGGCCACGATCATCCAGATACTGCGCTTCCAGTCGGTGCGGGTACGCGAGCTGCCGTCCGAAGGCGCTCCCGACACCAGCGCCGCGGCCACCAGCTGAGCCGACCACCCGGTCGCTGACACCCGGTCGCCGAGGGGGGCGGTGGGGGGAGGGGTGCTCCCTCCCCCCACCGCCGACGAACGGGGGGACGTCCTCGTCGGCTTGCCACAACTCGATGGGCACCTCGCCGCTCCCCCCAGTACCGTCCGGGCCCGCAGGCGAGCTCGGATGCGCGAGAACCAGGACGTGGGCGAGAACCGACCCCTCCCGACCGGCGTGGTCACGTTCCTCATGACGGACGTCGCCGGGTCGACGCGGCTGTGGGAGGAGCGTTCCGACCTCGCCGGGGCGGTGCTCGAACGGCACGAGGCGCTGATCGCTGACCTCGTCCGCCGGCACGGAGGCACGCTGGTGCGGAGCAAGGGCGAAGGCGACTCCACCTTCTCGGTGTTCAAGGACGCCTGCCGTGCCGCCGAGGCGGGCGTGGAGATCCAACGCGCCCTGCAACGGGAACCGTGGCCCACAGGCGCGGAGGTGCGGGTGCGTGCCGCGATCTACACCGGCGACGCGGAGCTGCGGGCGGGCGACTACTACGGGCCGGGGCCGAACCGGTGCGCCCGGCTGCGCGAGTCCGCCCACCCTGGTCAGGTCGTGTGCTGCGAGTCCACGGCAGCCCGGTTGGCCGGCCGGGCGGGCGTGACTCCCACCGACCTTGGTCTGCACCGCCTGCGGGACGTCGCCCGCGCTGAACGGCTGTTCCAGCTCGGCCACCCGGACCTACGCACCGACTTTCCCCCGCTGCGCACGCTCGCCGTGCGCCACAACCTTCCCCCGGAGCGTACGAGCTTCGTGGGCCGGGAGGTCGAGCTCACGGCCATACGGAAGCAGCTCCAGACCCACCGCCTGGTCACCCTGGTCGGGGTCGGCGGGTGTGGCAAGACGCGGCTGGCGATCAAGGTGGCCGCCGCATCGCTCGAGCGCTTCCCCGACGGAGCGTTCTTCGCCGACCTGGCGCCCGTCTCCGCCCCGGAGGTCGTCGCCGGGGCCGTGGCCGCGGCCGTCGGGTTCAACCGCATGTCCCTCGGAACCGGCTCCGGGTCACCCGCCGGCGAGCTCATGGACTTCCTCTCGACACGCGAGGCGCTGCTGATCCTCGACAACTGCGAGCACGTGATCGACGCCTGCGCCGCCCTGGTCGACGAGCTCCTCGGCCGCTGCCCCGCCGTGACGGTCCTGGCGACCAGCCGGGAGGCGCTGGGCGTTCCGGGCGAGCAGGTGCATCCCGTCGTCCCGCTACCCGTGCCCGAAGAAGAGCTCGCCGAGGTCTCCGATGCCGTGCACCTCTTCGGCGAGCGGGCGACGGCGGCGGACCCGGATTTCGCCCTCTCCCACCGCAACGCCTCGGACATCGCCGAGGTCTGCCGGCGGCTTGACGGCCTCCCGTTGGCTATCGAGCTGGCCGCCGCCCAGGTTGCGCAACTCTCGCCCAGCCAGCTCGTCCAGCGGCTCGATGATCGGTTCCGACTGTTGGGGGCCGGCCGGCGCGGGCCGAACCGCCAGCGGTCCCTCCACGGGGCGTTGGAGTGGAGTCATGCGCTGCTCGACGACAAGGAACAGGTCGTGTTCCGGCGGCTCGCCGTCTTCCCCGGCAGCTTCTCGGCGAGCGCGGCGCTCGCCGTGTGCGGCCGCGACGCCGGGCTCGGGCCGCTCTTGTCGCTCCTGCGGAAGTCCCTCCTCGTGCCGGAGGACCATGGCACCGAGCGGCGCTATCGGATGCTGGAGACCGTGCGCACCTACGCCGAGGACAAGCTGGCGGAGGCCGGCGAGGAGTCCCGGGCCCGCGGCCGGCACTGCGACTACTTCCTCGGCTTGGTGGAGGCGATGCCCCCAGAGCTCCTGTACCTCGACCCGGACGGCGACATCCGGCTCGAGCAGCACAATCTGCGCGCGGCGCTGGCGTGGTCCGAGCGGCAGGGGCGGTTCGATCTCGTCGGGCGGCTGGCCAGCACCATGAACCGCGTCTGGATCGGTGACGTCCGCGAGGGTCGGCGCTGGCTGACGGCCGCGCTGGACGGGGTCGACGACCTCGACGCCGAGCGTCGGGTTCGTGTCCTCGCGGTGGCCGCCCACGTCGCCGTCCTCGCCATCCAGGCCGGCGACGGCGAGCTCGCCCGGCGGGCGGCCGCTGCCGGCCAGCAAGCCGGCGTCTGGTCGTCGCTGGCGCACGGGCTGCTGTGCCTCAACGTGGGAATCCGCGGCTTCCTGAGCAAGAACGAGCGCGAGGCCGCCGAGGCCGAGCGGGTGGGACGGAAGGCCGTCCAGCTCGCCCCCGAGCCGCTGAGCCGCGGCTTGGCGTGGTTCTGGCTCGGCCAGGCCCGAGTTCTGCTCGACGATCTCGACGGCGCCGTCGAGGCACTGGAGGAGGGGTCGGTCGAGGTCCGCCCCGGCGGGGACATGTCGGTGATGTCGCTGGCGTTCCTCGCTGTTTTGCATCACCTGCGCGGCGAGTCCGAGCGGGCCTTCGCCGCCGCGACCGAGGTTCTCGACCGGACGCACTCGTACGCTCGAAGCGGCCTGTGGGCCTGGGCGTTGTACACCTCCTTGCCGTACGCCCTGGCGTCGGCCCAGCTCGGGCACCACGCCGAGGCCCTGGACTTCCTGCGCGACCTGCTCGAGGACAACGCCGTGCCGGCGACACCGGGCGTCATGACATCGGTCGTCGTGGTGCTCGCCTCGCTCGCCGTCCTGCGGGGCGATCTCACCACCGCGGGCGTGCTCCTCGAGCACGCCGGGCGGCCCATGCTGTCGGGGGGCATCCGCACCCCCGTGGACATCGCCCTGTACGCCCACTACTACCAGCGGTGGCTCGGCGTCGTGGACGGCGAGACCGCTCAGCGCAGCCGCGACCGGGCGGCTGACCTCTCGCTGGCCGAAGCCATCGCCTTGGGACTGCAGGGCGAAGCGTGATCAGGGGCCGGCACGGCCCGAGCTCCTAGCCCTCCCATAGTTGCTGATCTCTCACTGAGCGACGCCATGTGGGCGGCCACGTGCCGCTCGAACGTCGGGCGCACGGCAACGACGCCCAGCAGCCAGCCGGCCAGGCCCATCCGCATGGTGAAGGTGCCCTCGTGGGTCACCACCGATCCACCGTCCGGGGCGGGCTCCACACGGAACCGCTCGTGGCACTCGCGGAAGGGACCG
Organism: Acidimicrobiales bacterium; assembly: GCA_035641055.1. Taxonomy (GTDB): domain Bacteria; phylum Actinomycetota; class Acidimicrobiia; order Acidimicrobiales; family VFJN01; genus DASQUK01. The sequence continues at coordinate 3,397 of DASQUY010000223.1, forward strand.
TCGAGGTGCTCGAACGTGACGGCGTCCGACCGAAAGGCGACCAGCTCGACGGTGCGGTAGCGGAAGATCCCCGCCTCGCCGGCGAACCGGGCCACGACGCAGTCACCGTCGCCGGCGACGAGGTCGCCGCCGGCCTCCAGCTGCTGCCGGAAGCCGTCGAGCGTCACCGACGGCGGCGCGTCGCTGCGCACGGTGTGGGGGCGGAGGCGCACAACCGGCCGGGCCAGGAACGCACCGACGCCGCCAGCAAGACTGAGAGCCCGCAGAGCCGCCTGGACCGATCGCACGCCCCGTCAACCCGGCGGAGGCGTGCGTCATTCCTGATCGGTCGGCCAGGGCATCATGGATCCAGGACGAAAGCGAGGTCCCATGCGTGCCCTTCCCACGAGACCCGTCGCCGGCCTGCTCGTCCTGGTCGCCTTGGCCGCCACCGCGTGCGGCGGCGACGACGGCGACGACGGCGCGGCGGCCGCCTCCGGAGGAGACGGCGAGGTCCGGCCCTTCGCCGAGGTCCAGGCCAGCGACATGACCTTCGAGGCCGACCCCTCCGATCCGACCCGAGGCATCTTCCGGGTGACGACCAGCGAACCCATGATCTGCGCCATCGTCTGGGGCCGTGACGACAGCCTCGGCCAGCTCAACAACAGCCTCGACATGAACGGAACGGGGATCGAGCAGCACGACGTGCTCCTGCCCGACGTCGAACCGAGCACCGAGTACCACTTCGTCGTCCAGGGAACGACCGCCGACGGCACGCTCTACCGCTCGGAGACCGGAACCTTCCGCATCGAGCGAGAGTCCCCCGCCTCCGCCGGCGCCCGGGACGACGCCGACAACCTGGCGCTCGGGGCCGAGATCGTCGATGTCAGCTCCGAGTTCTCCGAGAGCTTCGCCGCCGAGGGTGCGGTCGACGGCGACACGGCCACCGAGTGGGCCACGAGCGGCGACGGCGACGAGGGGTCCATCACCCTCGACCTCGGATCGGACCAGGCGATCGGCGGCGTCGAGTTCGTGACGCGCTCGATGGCGGACGGTTCGTCGGTCACCGACACGTACACGGTCACCGTCGACGACGCGGACACCCTCGGCCCCTTCCCCGCCGGCACGGTCGCCGACCCCCGACTCACCGAGCTCGACACCCACGGGCGCCGCCTCCGCTTCGACGTGGAGACCTCCACGGGCGGCAACGTCGGCGCCGTCGAGATCCGCGTCTACGGGCCGACGAGCTGACGATCGGACGGCGTGCCGTCGCCCGCTGGCCCGGTCCGTGCGGCCTGCCGGCGCCGCCGGAGGACCACCCGGATGGCAACGACGGCGGTGACCACGAGGAGCGCGCCCACGACCTCGAGGGGCACCCCCAGGAGGCGCAGGCCCGACGCCGCCAGCACGACCACGAGGACCGGCCGCACGAGATGGTCGGCGGCCCGCGACGAGAGCTGGGCGCCCACGTACACGCCGGGCACGGCCCCGATGAGCAGCGATCCCGCCACCGCCAGGCGGAAGTCGCCGAACAACAGATGACCGAGCGACGCGGCCCCCACCAGGGGGACGGCCTGCACCAGGTCGGTCCCGACCAGGCGGCCGGTCGTGAGCCGCGGGTAGAGCACCAGCAGCAGCACGATCATGAGGGACCCGGACCCCACCGACGTCATCCCCACCACCAGGCCGCCCAGCGCCCCGATCGCCACGGTGGGCAGTGGGCGAACAGCGATGTGGTTCACGGGCAGCGGGCCGTCCGTCCCTTCGCCCTGGCGGCCCTGCAGCAGCGCCTTGAGCACGATCGTCGTGGACGCCACGAGCAGCGCCGCCCCCAGGAGCACCTCGAGGATGTCCTGGATCTCCGCCTCGTCGCCGAGGCCCCGCAGCACCAACACGCCAGCGAAGGCGCTCGGGATCGAGCCCGCGCACAGCCAACCCACGAGGCGCAGGTTCACGGTTCCCCGCCGGAGGTGCACCCCGCCGCCCACGGGCTTCATGACGAACGAGGCGACGAGGTCGCTCGACACCGCCGCCAACGGCTCGACCTTGAACAGCAGCACCAGCAGCGGCGTCATCAACGCCCCGCCGCCCATGCCGGTGAGACCCACCGTGAGGCCGACGACGAGACCGACGGCGGCGAGCCCCAGGTCGATGTCCGGCATTGCAGGTAATGTCTACCTGAATAGTGGGAAAGTGTCCAGTGCCTGCCGCCGGCGGCTCCTTGGAACTCCGCGGTCTCGGACGGCGACTATGCAGGCATGCTCCCCCGCGTCCTCGTCGCCGCCGCCATCCTTGTGCTGCTCGCCGGGGCCGAACCGGCTGGGGCCGACCCCGCCCGCCCCACCGACTACCGCTCCGAGGTCACGTCCGTCGACCCCGCGACCGAAGACATCGAGATCCGCGTGGTGGGCGGCGACGCCTTCCTGCAGGTCGAGGCCGAGCCCGGCCACGAGGTCGTCGTGCTCGGCTACCAGGACGAGCCCTACGTGCGCATCGCTCCCGACGGCACCGTGGACCGCAACCTCCGCTCCCAGGCCACCTACATCAACGACGACCGCTACGGCGGCGGCGCCATCCCGCCGGACGTGGACCCCGACGCCGAGCCGCGCTGGGAGACGGTCGACGACGACGGCGAGTACACCTGGCACGACCACCGGATCCACTGGATGTCGCCGGAACGGCCGCCGGGCCACGCCCCCGGTGACGTCATCTCTGTCAGCGGCCTGGACGACTGGACCGTCCCCCTCGCCGTCGACGGATCCCCGGTCGTCGTCCACGGCACCCTGCGCTGGGAGGAGGGCACCACGCCCGCCCTGTGGTTCGGCGCCGCCGCGGCCGTTGCCGCCGCCCTCGCCCTGGCCGCCCGCGGGCGAACCCTGGCGCCGATCGCCGCCGCCCTCGCCGTCGCGGCCGCGGCCGCGATGGTCGTCGGCGCGGCCGAGTACGCCGCGATCCCGGCCGGCGCCGGCGGCTCGCCGGTGGAGGTGGCCGTGCCGGCGGCGGCCCTGGCGGCCGCTCTCGTCGCCCTCTGGCGCCGGCGGCACACCAGCGGCGCCGTCGCCGCGCTCGCCAGCCTGGCGCTGCTGGCCGGCTGGGCCCTGCTGCGGATCGAGGTCCTGCTCCGGCCGGTCCTGCCGACCGACCTCGCCCCGGGCCTCGACCGCGCCGGCACCGTCGTGGCCCTCGGTGTGGCGGTCGCGGCCGCCGTCCACGCCGTCCGCCACCTCGCGGCGGCTCAGTCGGCCAGGGTCTCGATGTAGGCGACGATCGCCGCCACCTCGTCCTCGCTGAAGTCGAACGTCGGCATCACCGGGGAGAACCCATCGACGACCTCGGCTCGGGGTTCACGGATCGACCGCGCCAGGTACTCGGAGTCCGCCACCACGGTCGTGCCATCGTCGAGGGTCACCTCGGCGCCCGCGAGGCCCTGCCACGTCGGGCCGGTGCTGTCGCTGCCGTCGGTGCTGTGGCAGGTGGAGCATCCGCTGGCTTCCACCAGCTCACGGCCCCGTGAGGCCTCGGGCGGCAGCGAGCCGGCGTCATCATCGCCGTCGCCGCCGCAGGCGGCGACCAGCAGCGCCACGGCTACCGCCACAGCCGACGCCCACCTCACTCCTCACTCCCGACCTTGGCCCGCCGCCAGGCCCACCAGCCCGCGGCCCCGGTTGCGCCCGCGGCACCGGCGACGACGACGCCGACGACCGCCATCTCGGCCGTGCTCAACCCGTCCGACGATCCCGGCGGGTCCACGCCCGCGTAGATGATCGTGGGCAGGACCTCGTGACCGTCGCCCCCCTGCGTCCCTCCCCGCGTCGAGCCGTCGTCGAGCAGGAGCGTGACCGGCAGCTCCAGCGCCGCCCGCTCGGTCGCCTCGCCGCGGAGTGAGAAGAACAGGCAGCTCCCCGGCGCCCCGCTGCCGCCCCGGTAGCGCACGACCGTCGGTTCCACCGTGGCCTCCCACGGCGGGTCGGTCGGGGCCTCGTCCACCCGGAACCCGTCCGGGATGCCG
>DASQUY010000224.1:0-2845 GCA_035641055.1 Acidimicrobiales bacterium
GCCACGAGGGCGCCCACGACCGCCGCGGCCAGGGCAGCGACGAGGAGCCCGACCGGCGAGCCGTCGGCGGCCACCTTCATGCCGGCCAGCGCTCCGACGCCCGCGAAGGTGAGCTGGCACAGCGACACCTGGCCGGCCCAACCGGTCAGCGGGACCAGCGACAGGGCGATGAGCCCGAGAGCCAGGCCCTGAGCCACCTTGCCGAGGGTGTCGTCGGCGGCGAAGGCGGCGAAGGCACCCGCGACGGCGACCAGGGCGACGCCGCCGACCAGCGACCGCCCGAGGCTCGGCATCGGCGGCATCCGGGCCGCGATGGCCGATCCGGCGCGCAGGCGCACCTCGGGGATGGCGAGCAGCACCACGAAGAGCATCACCGTGGGGATGGCCAGCCGGACGTTGGCGAAGGCTCCGGTGGTGGGCAGGTAGCCGACTGCGTAGGACTCGATCAGCCCGAGGGCGACCGCGCCGAGGAAGGTGAGGGGCAGGCTCTGGAGCCGTCCGACCATGGCCGCGGCGTAGGCGTTGACCACCAGCAGGGTGAGGGCCTCGACATTGAGCTGCAGGACCGGGGCGAGCAGGATCCCCGCCAGCGCCGCCAACGACGAGCCGAGGGCCCAACTGAGCATGGTCGCCCGGGCCGGGCGGGCGCCGGTGAGGGTGGCCAGGGGCCGGTGGTCGACGAAGGCCCGCATCGTCACGCCGGTGCGGGTCCCGAAGAGCAGGAGCCGCAGTCCGAGGGCCACGGCCCCGGCGGTGCCGATGGCGATGATCTCGTGCCAGCTCACGAACACCGGGCCGAGGTCGACGCCATCGGGGGCGAAGAAGCCGTCGACCCGCCGGCCCTCGGGCGGCCAGAGGTTGAAGGCCAGGCCCATCAGCACCAGCATCAGGCCGATGGTGACCACCAGGCTCGACACCAGCGACGCCCGGCCGAGGTCACGGGCCAGCGTGCGTTCGACCAGCACGCCGAACAACGGCGCGATGACCACGAGCACCGCGACGAGGGCGATCGGCGTCGGCCAGCCCCAGTCGAAGTGGAGCTGCCAGTAGACGAAGGCCATCAGCATGCCGATGGCCCCGTGGGCGATGTTGAACACGCCGGAGGTCGTGTAGGTGACCACCAGCCCGCTGGCCGCGACCGCGTAGATGGCGCCGGTGACGACGCCGACGATCGTGAACGCGATCAGCTCGTCCACACGACCGCCGTCATCCGTCCTGGTACTGGTAGAGGTCGTCGGCCGAGCAGTGGAACCCCTCGTCGGGGAACTCGCGCTCGAACCCGCCCTCGACCACCCGCGCGAGGAGGAAGCAGGACTCGTCCTGCACCGCCTCACCGATGTCGCGAGCGGGGATGAGGCCGTCCGCGTCCCAGTCGGTGATGCCCTCGAGCTCGCGGATCAGGGCCTCCCGGGTGACGTCGTCGCCGAGTGCGCTGACGGCGTCGACGAAGAGCTTCGCCCGGATCCAGGCGCTGAGCCCATTGGAGGTCGGGTTCTCGCCCGGGGCCACCTCCTCGAGCCAGTCGAGGTACTCCTGCATGGCCGGGATCTGGTCGGCCTCCTCGAAGAGCGCGTGGCCCAGGGGGACGTAGCTGCCCACACCGGCTGGCCCCGCTGCGTCGAGGTAGTCCTGGCTGTAGCCCTGGGTGCTGACGTCGGCCACGGCGATGTCGACCTGCTGGTCGCGCAGGGCCTTCTGGAGCCGCACGATGTTGTTGTCGTCGCCGACGAGCACGAACGCCCCGACGCCGCGGTTCTTCATCTCGATGGCGTGCGGCGTGTAGTTCGACTCGAGCTGGCCGACCGGCTGGACGTAGGTGAACTCCCAGCCCACCGACTCACGGGCCTCCATCGAGTTGTTGGCCGACTGCTCGATGGTCGGGGTGTTCACGTAGAACATCGCCGCGTTCCTCACCGCCTCGGGGTGCTGCTCGGCCATGTACCGGGCAGGGCCCACGCCGGCGTAGTCGGGGCTGACGCGAGGGAACACGAACGGGAAGGTCTCGACCTCGTCGTCGGTGACGAAGGCGTTGACCATCGGGAACCCGCACTGCTCGATGGCGTCGCGGCCGCCGCTGTCGAATGCCGAGGCCGAGCCCACCGACGCGAACACCTCGTCGCAGGCGTCCTCGTAGGCGTCGGCGTTGCCGCGGTCGTTGGTGCCAGTGTCGAACTCCGTCACGACGAGCTCGCGGCCGTTGATCCCGCCCTCGGAGTTCACCTTTGCCGCATAGGCCTTGACTCCGTCGACGGCCGCCTTGAACAGGCCCGGCACGACTCCCTGGAGGTCGGCGATGACCCCGATGGTGATGGTGTCGTCGGTGACGCCGACGTCGGTGGTGAACTCGCCGTCGCCTCCGGACTCGCCGGCCGCCTCCTCGTTGTCGGCTGGAGCGTCGGGGGCGCCCGAGTCCCCGCCGTCGGAGCGACTCCCGCACGACGCCGCCAACAACGCGACGACGATCAGGAGCAGAACAGCACGCCGGCCCATGGCACCCCCCGGGGTGTTCCCCGTTGCTTTGTCGGCGCCACCATACTCACCGGCGAGAACGCGTTCTACGGAAACGTCGAGGAAGGGGTAGGAGGACTCCCCCGAGGCAATGGGCGGAACGTTGCCGGAGGCCCGAGGCAAGGACGAACGGTCTCCGTTCGCTATCGCCTCGGGCCTTCCCGAGCGTTCGCCATTGCCTCGGGTCCGCTTCCGGAGTGGCAGGGGATGGGCCGACGGTGATGCAGTGAAACGCGTTCTAGGGTGTGGGCATGACCGACACCTCGGGGTTCTGGAAGCTTGCCCAGGGGCAGCCGGACCGGCGTGCCCTGGTCGACCCGGCCGGACGGGAGGTGGG
>DASQUY010000225.1:0-2739 GCA_035641055.1 Acidimicrobiales bacterium
CGGTGAGGTCGGGGATCTGGCCGGCGAGGATGTTGACGGCGATCCCGGTCAGGAAGCCCGTCATCACGGAATGCGACACGAAGCGCGTGTAGCGGCCCAGCCCCGCCAGGCCGGCCACTGCCATGGCGACACCGGCGAGGATCACGAGCAGGAACAGGGCGTCGACCCGGTCGGCCGGGTCGACGCCCTCGATGGCCGAGCCCGCCGCCAGCGCCGAGGCGCTGGTGGTGGTGATGATCATGAGCCGGGTGCTCGACGCCAGCCCGCCGGCGACCGGGCCCGCGAAGCTGGCGTACAGGCCGTAGACAGGGTTGACACCGGCCAGCACGCTGCTGGCCATGCCGTCGGGGACGCTGGCCACGGCACCCGTCAGCCCCGCGAGCGCGTCGGGCCGCAGGTCCCGACGGTGCGGCCGAGCAGACCTCCACCAGCGCTGGACCGCTGCGCTCAGCACCGTCAGGTCCCCGCCAGGAATGCGTCGAGCGCGGCGCGTGCCGTGGGATGGAGCCGGCCGGTGCCCTCGAACGCGTTCCAACCGGGTGCCCGTCGCGCCTGGGCGAGGGCGCGGGGCGGTAGCGAGGCGATCCACAGCTCCACCCCCTCGTCGCTGAGCTGCTGGGCCATCTCGCGGAGGACCTGGAGGACCGTGACCGACAACCGCTCCACCACGGTGGCGTCGAGCACGAGAACCCGGGGCCGCGGGTCGGCGGCGTCCACGCGGCGCACGATCTCCCGCTGGACCTCCCGCACGTTCGCCGTGTAGAGCGGCGCGCCGATCCGTAGCACCAGGAGTCCAGGGGGCATCCGGGGCAGTGTGCTGGGCGCGTGACCGCCGGGCACGTCGCCGTTGCCGTTGGTCCCAGCGCGGCCAGGGTCCTGGTCGATCGTCGTGGCGACCGGCACGAGCTGCCCGCCGGGGCCGACCCGCAACTCGTCGACGTCGGGGTGGTTGAGCTCCCGGAGCACGAGCAGCAGGTTCGCCGCCACGCCGACGGCGACCGCGACCAACAGGCCGGCAACCAGCCCCACCGCGGCGGTGAGCAGCGCGACGAACAGCTCCAAGCGGTCGAAGCGGGCCAAGAACGCGATCTCGGAGGGCCGGATCAGGCCCAGCACGGCCACGATCACCAGCGCTCCCAGCGTCGCCTGGGGCAGGTCGTTGAGCACGGGCCCCAGGGACAGGGCGGACGTCATGGCCAGTCCCACCGTCACCAGCTCGCTGGCCTGGGTCTGCGAGCCGGCCCGTTGGTTGACGGCCGTCTGGGAGAAGCCCCCGGCCGGCGGCAGCGACCCGAAGAAGGCGCCCGCCACCGCGGCGGCGCCGTTGGCCACCAGTTCCTGGTCGTTGTCGATGGGCGGGTCGGTCGGCCGCCGCACCGTACGCGCCACCGACACGGTCTCCATGTATGCCATGAGCGCGATCGCGATCGCGCCGGGGAGCAGGTCGTCGATGTGGTCGAAGGCGGGCAGCGCGGGGACCGGGAGGCCGGTTGGCACCTCGTCGATGAGTGCTACGCCGTGGTCGTCGAGCCCGAACACCGCGACCAGGACGATGCCAGCGACGACGGCGACCAGCGGCCCGGGCAGGCTCGGCGCCACCCTCCCCAGCCCCAGCAGCACCGCCACGGTGCCGATCGAGAGCAGCACGGTCGCGGCATTGGCGTCGCCGAGGTGGCGCAGCGCCGCAGACATCTCCCCGAAGAAGTTGTCGGCGTCGGGGTCGCCGGCGATCCCGACGACCTTGGGGAGCTGGCCGGCCGCGACCGTGAGGCCGACGCCGATCTTGAGCCCGATGATGATCGCCTCGGAGATGTTGTCGACGAGCGGGCCCAGATGGAATGCACGGGCAGCCAGCAACGCCACACCGACGAGCAGCACCAGCGTGGCCAGGTCGCCGAGGGCGGCATCGGGGCTGTCGACCTCGGCTGCGACCCCGGCGGCGATGAGCGTCGAGGCGGTGAGCGTCGCGATCGTGGACGTCGTGCTGACGCTCAGGATCCGTGACCCGCCCAGTAGGGCGTACACGGCCATGGGCACCATGCAGGTGTAGAGGCCCACCTGCACCGGCAGGTCGGCGATGGTGGCGTAGGCCATGGCCTGCGGCACCACCACCAGCCCGGCGCTGATGCCACCGACCACGTCGGCGCGCAGCCACTCGCGGCGGTACCGCCGGAGCCAGCCGAGGGCGGGGATGACGGCCTCGGCGGTCACCGGCGCGACTGACTGGAACACGGGGTCAGGCGGCGCCCCACTCCTCGGGGTTCGCGAGCAGCGCCCAGATCACCGCGACGTCGAGGGCGAGCACGGCCAGCGCCCACAAAGGAGCGACGAAGATCATGAACACCGCCAGCGAGGCGCTGATGGCGGCGAAGAACACGCCCAGGACTTGGCCGAGGGGGTTGCGGCCGAAGATCAGGACCGCGGTGAGGACCTGCAGCGCCCCGACGATGAGCCAGAACCATCCCCAGGCGGTGATGTCGACGCCGTAGAGCACGTCCTGGATCGCCTCAGTCTGGTCGTCCTCGGCGACGGCGGCGATGCCGCTGAGGATGTGCCAGACGCCGACGATGCCGATCACGACGGCCGCGAACGTGGCCAGCCGCTGGGCACTTGGCTGGTCTGCGTATCGCGGAACTGTGTGATCTCCACGAGAACCTCCGGAGGTCGGTACCGACCTACCGTCCTGCGCCCACTCCTCATCGCGCATCACCCCCGGCGGGTGACGCCGAACCCGCCGAT
>DASQUY010000226.1:0-2951 GCA_035641055.1 Acidimicrobiales bacterium
ACGGCGACCAGCCGGTCCCGGCCGATCCCGAGCTCTTCGGTGTCGACCGCTATCGTGAAGTCCTTGTAGGAGGAGACGTGCTCGAGGGGCACGACCTGCGGGCGGATGCCGGGCACGTCGCGGAGGCCGTCGACGTAGCGCGCCGCCAGCTCCCGGCGCCGGGCGAGTGTGTCGTCGAGGAGGGCCAGCGATTCGAGCGCCATGGCGGCGTGGAACTCCGACATCCGGGCGTTGAGGCCGGCGAACCGGGTGTCGTAGTTGCCGGGGTTGCCGTAGTCGCGCCCCATGCGGAGCCGGGCGGCCAGATCACCATCGTGCGTGGCGACTAACCCCCCCTCGCCGGCGACCATCGGCTTGGTGGGGGTGAGGCTGAACACCTCGGCATCACCGAACCCCCCGACGGGACGCTCGTGGCTCGTCGCCCCGATGGCGTGGGCGGCGTCGAATACAAGCGGCACCGCGGCCGCCTCGGCCAGCTTCTCGACCGCCTCGGGGCTGCACGGGGCGCCGAACACGTGGGTCGCCATGAGGGCGCTGGCGCCACCGAGGGCGGCCTCGGCGTGGGCGAGGTCCATCTGGAAGGTGGCGGTATCGCACTCGACGAACCGCGGCGACCGGCCGTTCCAGGCCGCGGCGTGGGCCGAGGCGGAGAAGGTGAAGCTGGGCAGCACCACGGGCCCCGGGCGCCCCTCGACCAGGGCCTGCACCACGAGCAGCAGCCCCGACGTGCACGAGCTCACGGCCACGACGTGGCAGACGTGCAGCCGCTCGGCCATCCGCTCCTCGAGCTCGCGGACCAGGGCGCCGTTGGTGATCTGCCCACTCTCGTAGGACCGACCGAGCCGCTGCACCACCCGCTCCAGTGGCGGGCAAGCGGGGCGGGCGAAGGCGAGGCCGGGTCGGTCAGGGGTGACGCTCGACAGCACCGCGAGCCGACCATCGCCGGGAGGGGATCCCTGGCCGGATGAGGGTGACACGCCGTCGCCCCCGATGGCATCGGCGCCGTTCCCCCGGGCGCCCGCGCCAGCCAGCGCCCCGGCGGTCGGGCCGAATGTCGCCGAGGGGGCCACCTCGAGGCGGCAGTCGACGCCGCAGCGGCGCAGCATGTCCATCAGCGTCTGCCGCACCGCCTCGTCGTCGTCGTGGCAGGCGAACTCGAGCTCCTCCATCGCCTCCTCGAGGCGCTCCCAGTCGAGGGTGAGCTTGGGCCGCAGACCGGAGATCGACGGGTGCGCGGCCGGCTCGTGCTCCTCGGCCTCGTCGTAGAGGCGCTCGTGGAGGCGCTCGCCCGGCCGGGGCCCGGTGATCTCGATGGCGATGTCGTCGTGGGGGCGCAGGCCGGCCAGCCGGATCATCTGGCGGGCCAGCCCGAGGATCGACGCCGGCTCACCCATGTCGAGGAGGAAGATGCGCCCGCTGTCGGCCATGGCCCCGGCCTGCAGCACGAGGCTGACGGCCTCGGGGATGGTCATGAAGTAGCGCGTCATCTCCTCGCTGGTGACCGTGATCGGCCCGCCGTCGAGTATCTGGCGGAGAAACGTCGGCACGACGCTCCCGCGGCTCCCCAGCACGTTGCCGAACCGGACCGCGGCGTAGGGCAGGTCGTGGCGGCGGCCCACCCCGACCACGACGTGCTCGGCCGCCCGCTTCGTGGCCCCCATCACCGAGCAGGGGTGGGCCGCCTTGTCGGTGGAGAGGTGCACGAAGCGGCGGCAGCCCCGTTCGGCAGCGGCGCTGGCCAGCCGCCACGTGCACAGCACATTGGTGGCGGCCGCCTGGGAGGGGTGGCGCTCGAGGAGGGGCACGTGCTTGTGGGCCGCAGCGTGGAAGATCACCTCGGGCCGGGCGGCGTCGAGGAGGGCAGTGACGCGCTCGCGGTCGCAGAGGTCGAGCAGGACGGTCTCGGCACCGTCGAGCGGGCCGGTGGCCACATCGTGGAGGAGCGTCTCTTCGCGGTCGAGGAGCAGGAGGCGGTCCGGGCGGAAGCGGGCCACCTGGCGGGAGATCTCGCTGCCGATCGACCCGCCTGCCCCCGTGACGAGCACGGTGGCGCCCCGGAGGTAGTCGCCGATGCCCTCGGAGTCAACCGGTGCCGGCTGCCGGCTCAGCAGGTCCGCCAGGTCGAGGTCGCGGACGTTCTGGAGCATCCCGGACGCCGGGTCGGCCGCCGGGCGGAGGACCTTCACCTGAGCCTCGGTGCGCAGGGCCCGGTCGACGATCGGCTTCGTGTGCGCCCGGTCGGCGTGGGGGAGGGCGATCAGGATCCGGTTGATGGCGTGCCGGCGGCAGAGCTCCTCGAGGTCGTCGGTGCCGCCCCGCACCCGGATGCCGCGTACCGATCGGCCGTGCAGGCGGGGATCGTCGTCGACGAAGCCGACCACGTGGACGTCGCTCGGGGAGTCGGTGTGCATGAGCTCGTAGGCGAGCGCCGCCCCCGGGCTGCCAGCACCGACGATCAGCGCCCGCACCGGCTTCGCCGCCGGGCTCTGCTGGCGCTCGAGGGCGAACAGCCGGGACTGGAACCGCACCCCTCCGGTACCAATGAGGATCAACAGCGCCGCCACCGGCGGGGCCGTGAGGACGGGCAGCGACAGGTCGGTGATGCGGCCCGCGGCGCCGAGCCAGACGAAGCCGACGGCCGCGCCGATGGCCACCGTGGTCATGACCCGCACGGCCTCCTCGATCGAGGCGTAGCGCCACACCGGCCCGTACAGGCCCGCCGCTCGGTGGACGCCGATCTGCACGACGATCGGCGGGCCCACCACCAGCAACACCTGGTCGGCCACCTCCTCGGGGATCTTGGCCTCGAAGCCCGCCACCAGGGCCAGCAACCAGGCGGCGACGATGATGCCGATGTCGATGAGGACGAGGCTCAGGTTCTCCCGGCGCCGGACCAGGCGGTAGACGGTGCCGGGCACGCTGCGGTCGCTGGCCTCGACCCTGCTCGTGGC
>DASQUY010000227.1:0-3688 GCA_035641055.1 Acidimicrobiales bacterium
CCGCCAGCGGGAGGTGGTCGACGCCTTCTTCGCCGCCGCCCGCGCCGGTGACTTCGACGCATTGGTGAGCCTGCTCGACCCCGACGTCGTCGCGCGGACCGACGGCCCGCGCCCCGGGGTCTCGGCCGTGGTGCGCGGCGCGGAGAGAGTGGCCAAGCGGGCGACAGCGGGAGCGCGGCCGGGTGCGGTCATGCACCCTGTGCTCGTGAACGGTGCCGCCGGTGTGGTCGGCACGGTCGACGGACGGGCCTTCGTGGTGATGGGCTTCACGGTCGCCAACGGCAGGATCGTCGCCGTGGACGTGGTCGCCGACCCCGAGCGCATCGACCGCCTCGACCTGTCCGCCATCGCGAGCTGACGAAGGGTGGGGGATGAGCCGGGATCCGTTCCTCGATGCCGCGGTGGCCGAGGCCCGAGCCGGGCGCGACGAGGGCGGCGTGCCCATCGGCTCGGTGCTGGTCGTCGACGGCGAGATCGTGGGGCGGGGTCGGAACCGCCGGGTGCAGGACGGCAGCGTCGTCCTCCACGCCGAGATGGACTGCCTCGAGCGGGCCGGTCGTCGGCCCGCGACCTTCTACCGGCGCTCCACCCTGTACTCCACGCTGTCGCCGTGCGACATGTGCAGCGGGGCGGTCCTGCTGTACGGCATCCCGAGGGTGGTCGTCGGCGAGCACCGCACTCTCCGGGGGCCCGAGGAGTACCTGGCGGCTCGGGGCGTGCGCGTGGACGTCGTGGACGACGCCCGCTGCGTCGAGCTGATGCGGGAGTTCATCGCCGCCCGCCCCGAGCTCTGGAACGAGGACATCGGCGAGTGACGAGCGTCCGCCGACCGGAGTGTCACGGGTTCACGGGTTGAGGATGACGTTGAGGTCGGCGAGCTTGTCGGGGTCGAGGACGCCGTGGATGTGGTGGACACGACCCCCGTGCAGCGTGAGCGTGAAGGCGCCGTAGACACGGTTGTCGCGCAGGGCGACGATCGTGGGCTCGTCGCCGGCCGGGAGCGAGAGCAGCGTGGTCGACGAGTCGGGCCCGAGGTAGCGCAGGATGAGCCGGGCCACCGCATCGTGGCCGACGACGGGGGGTCGCACCCCGAGGGCGCCGCCGAGGTCCGCCTGGCCGGCGACGTCGGGGTCCAGCACGGCGAGCAGGGCGTCGAGATCGCCCGTGGACGTGGCGGCGATGAACGCCTCGGTGACCCGGCGTTGCTCGCCGGACTCGACCGTAAACCGGGCGGCATCGCCGTCGGCGTGGATGCGCTGCCGTGCGCGGGCCGCCAGCTGGCGGCAGGCGGCGACCGAGCGGCCGACGATGCTGGCGATGTCGTCGAAGGAATAGCGGAACACGTCGTGGAGGACGTACGTGGTGCGCTCGGCGGGCGTGAGCCGGGCGAGGACGACGTGGAGGGCCAGGCGCACCTCGTCGTCGAGGGTCACTCGGTCGGCGGGATCCGTGAGGCCGGGGGTGGTGGCGGGGCGGTCCTCGGGCGGTACGGCGTCGGGGGCTCGCCGCCGCCAGCGCGCCGATCGGAGCTGGTCGTAGCAGAGCCGGCTGACCACCACCGACAGCCAGGCCCGCACGTCGTCGATCTCGTCGATGTCGGCGTGTAGGAGCCGCGTGTACGCCTCCTGCACGACGTCCTCGGCCTCGCTGATGCTGCCGAGGATCCGAAAGCCGATGTCCAGGAGGTGGCGGTGGTGGTCGCGCCAGGCGCGTCCGAGCCGCACGTCGATCTCACGGGGCCCGTCGGGGGTGGGGGAGCGGTCCATGGTTGAAGGGACGAATCAGAGACCGTAGATGTGACATGCCGGCGACGTCACGTTTGCCGGCCGCGGATCGTCGTTGTGGGGCATGACTGCCAATCACCAGACTGCGATCCGGGTCGAGGCTCTCGCCAAGACCTATCCGGGTGGCGTCGAGGCCGTGCGCGGCATCGACTTCGCCGTACCCCCCGGCGAGGTGTTCGGCCTGCTCGGGCCGAACGGCGCCGGCAAATCCACGACGGTCGGGATGCTCACGACCACCATCACCCCCACGTCGGGGCGGGCCCTGGTGGCCGGCTTCGACGTGGCCTCCCGGCCGCTCGCGGCACGTCGGGCGAGCGCCGTGGTGTTCCAGGAGCCGGTCGTCGACCGCAGCCTCACCGGTCGCCGCAACCTGGACGTGCACGCCCGGCTGTGGGGCCTCGACGCCGCGGCAGCGAAGCGGCGCATCGGCGCGGTCGTGGGCCCGTTCGGACTCGACGAGGTGATCGACCGGCCCGTCGCCAGCTACAGCGGGGGCCAGCGCCGCCGCCTGGAGATCGCCCGTGCCCTCGTCTCGGAGCCGCAGGTGCTGTTCCTCGACGAGCCCACGGTGGGCCTCGACCCCCGCTTCCGCTTCGAGCTGCTCGACCTGATCGCCGGGCTACGGGCCCGGGCGGAGATGACCATCCTGCTCACCACTCACTACCTGGACGAGGCGGAGCAGCTTTGCGACCGCGTCGCCATCGTGCACCACGGCCGCATCGTCGCCCTGGACAGCCCGGCGGTGCTGCTGGCCCACATGGGCCGCGAGATCGTCGAGCTGCGGCTCGACGGCAACGTGCCGAGCGCGGTCTCGACCCTGCGTGCCAGCGGGCTCGCCGGCGACGACACCTTCGCCGTCGGCGCCACGCTCCACGTCCCCGTGCACGACCGCCCGGCGCGCGAGGCGGTGGCCGCCATCACCGACCTGCGGTTGGGAGTCACGGCCATCACCAGCCGTCCCCCCACGCTCGACGACGTCTACCTCCAGCTCACCGGCGAGTCCCTCGCCGCCTGAACACGAAGATAAGGAGTCCCCCCATGACCGCTGTCACCACCACCGTCACCCTCGAGAGCCCCACTGTCGCCCCGCCCCGCTCAGGAACCGGCCGCCTGGCCGCCGTCGCCACCCTCGCCCGCCGCCGCCTGGCGATCAGCGCTCGCACACCCCGAGAGCTGCTGGTCCCGCTCTCGGCGCCCCTGCTGTTCGCGCTGGTGGTCATCCCCGCGCTCGCCGACACCTTCGGGGCCGCGGTGGCCGGGGTCGACTACATGACCTTCGTCGCCGTGGCCACGATCGGGCTGCTCGTGCCGCTGAGCTGCATGCAGTCCGGCCTCGGCGTGGTCGTCGACCGCCTCGGCGGCGGCCTACGTGATCTGCTCGCGGCACCGGTCTCCCGGCCGCTGATCGTGGCCGGCAACCTCGCCGTCGCCGTCGGCATCGCCAGCCTGCACGTGGCCGTCCTGTTGGGTGCCTCCGCGCTCCGCGGCGCCCACTACGAGCTGAGCGCCACCGGCCTGGGCTGGTTCGCCGCCGCCACGCTCGGCTTCACCGTGGCCATGTACGGCGCCGCCGAGGTGCTGGCCAACCGCCTCCCGACGCAGGAGGAGTACATCGGGGCGCTGCCTCCGGTCGCCATCGTGCCCTTCTTCTTCGCGGGCTCCTTCTTCCCGATCAGCGCCCTGCCGGCCGGGCTCACCGTCATCGGCAAACTCCTGCCCATCACGCACCTGCTCGCCCTGGTGCGCTACGGGCTCGCCGGCGACGGCGGGGCCGGCCTCCGCGACATCTGGGGCATGAGCGACACGACCGCCATGGCGGTGCTCAGCCTCGGCGTCATCGGCCTGTTCGCCGCGGCCCTCACGGCCACCGCGGTCCGCACGTTCCGGCGCACGGCCGTCCGCTG
>DASQUY010000228.1:0-2408 GCA_035641055.1 Acidimicrobiales bacterium
AAGCGCGCGTAGTGCTCGCGGACCTGGGGAAGCTGCGCCTTCCACTGCTCCGGGTCGACCTCGAGGAGCTTGGCCATCTCCTCGTCCGACAGGTCCAGCCCCTCGGTCTCGATCGCGCCCGGGGCCGGCACACGCCCGATCGGGGTGTCCACGGCCTCGGCCTGCTCGTCGCAGCGGCGGAACACCCACCCCAGCACCCGGCTGTTGTCGCCGAACCCCGGCCAGAGGAAGTCACCCCGCTCGTCCTTCCGGAACCAGTTGACGTAGAAGACCCGCGGCAGCTTGGGATCGTCGTGCTGCTCCCCGATCGCAAGCCAGTGGGCGAAGTAGTCGCCCATGTGGTAGCCGCAAAAGGGCAGCATGGCCATCGGGTCGAAGCGCAGCTTGCCGACCTCGCCAGCGGCGGCCGCCGTGGTCTCGGACGACATGATCGAGCCAAGGAAAACGCCGTGCTCCCAGTCGAAGGCCTCGTGCACGAGTGGGACCACGGTGGAGCGGCGCCCACCGAACAGGAAGGCGTCGATCGCCACCCCGGCGGGGTCCTCCCACTCCGGCGCGATCGACGGGCACTGGGCGGCCGGCGTCGTGAAGCGGGCGTTGGGGTGGGCGGCCGGACTCTCCGACTCGGGCGTCCAATCGGCTCCATGCCAGTCGATCGCGTGCGCGGGCGGCTCGTCGGTCATGCCCTCCCACCACACGTCGCCGTCGTCCGTGCGGGCGACGTTGGTGAAGATCGAGTTGCCGTGCAGCGTGGCGACGGCGTTGGGGTTGGTGTCCTCGCCCGTCCCCGGGGCGACGCCGAAGAACCCGGCCTCGGGGTTGATGGCGTAGAGCCGGCCGTCGTCGCCGAACTTCATCCAGGCGATGTCGTCGCCCACCGTCTCGACCTTCCACCCCGGCAGGGTGGGGATCATCATCGCCATGTTGGTCTTGCCGCACGCCGACGGGAAGGCGGCGGCGATGTAGCGCTTCTCGCCCTCCGGCGGGGTGACGCCGAGGATCAGCATGTGCTCGGCCATCCACCGGTCGTCGCGGGCCATGGTCGAGGCGATGCGCAGGGCGAAGCACTTCTTGCCCAGCAGGGCGTTGCCGCCGTAGCCCGAGCCGTACGACCAGATCTCCCGGGTCTCGGGGAAGTGGACGATGTACTTGTTGTCGGCGTCGCAGGGCCACGGCAGGTCGTCGCGACGGCTGCCGTCGCCGTCGACGAGCGGGTAGCCGACGGAGTGGACGCAGGGCACGAACTCGCCGTCGGTACCCAGCACATCCAGCGGCCCCTGACCCATGCGGGTCATGATCTTCATGCTGGCCGCGACGTACGCCGAGTCGGTCAGCTGCACGCCGATGTGGGCGATCGGCGACCCCAGCGGACCCATCGAGAAGGGCACCACGTACAGGGTGCGTCCCCGCATGGCGCCGTCGAACAGGCGGGTCAGCTCCGCCTTCATCTCCGCCGGGTCGCGCCAGTTGTTGGTGGGACCGGCGTCGGCCTCGCGCTCCGAGCAGACGAACGTGCGGTCCTCGACCCGGGCGACGTCGGCCGGGTCCGACCGCGCCAGGAAGCTGTTGGGGCGTCGGTCGGGGTTCAGGCGCTCGAAGGTCCCGCCCTCGACCAGCAGCCGGCACAGGCGCTCCCACTCCTCCTCGGAGCCGTCGCACCACTCGATCCGGTCTGGCTGGAGGATGCCGGCCCAGCGGTCCACCCAATCCTCGAGCTTCTGGTTGGTGGTGATCGCAGCCATGCTTCTCCCTGCCGTGTCCGGTGGCGATGTCAGGTGGAGCTCGTGTCCTGCCCCGCCGGGTGACGCTCCGGCTCGAACCCGGGCGTTCCCATGTCGATCTCCGACCCCAGCCGCAGACGGGTAGCGCGCTCCTCGTCGTCGAGGTCGAACACAACGCGCTGGCCCTGGCGGAGCATGCGGAACACCGAGCCGGCCAGGGCGTCCGGGGCGAGGTCGAACTCGGCCAGGTCCGTGTCACGCACGACGATCCCGTCCTGGGACCCCGGGTCGTACGACTTGATCACGCCTTGCACCGGTGGCTCCCTCGCTGGCTGGTGGCTGCGGTGGGGTCCCGCCACCGTATCGGACCGCCCGACGGGCGACCCAAAGGATGGTGAGGCCGGGTGCGGGCCCGGGGACGGCGGGTCCGAGGACCCCACCGGGGCCGGGCTCGTGCCCGAACCTCCGGCGGGGCCCCCGGGCCTACGCAGCGGGCTCAGTCGGCCGATGCGGAGGAGGCGGACCCTGCTGAATCGGCTGACTCGGCCGGCGCCGGGCTGTCCGCCGACGCCGGGGCGGGGGCAGGCGCTGGGCTGGCCGGGGCCGGGGCGGGGACGGGTGCCGGGCTGTCCGCCGAGGCCGGCGACGCCGGTGCCGGCGCCGCCGCCGGCTCCGGGGACGGGCTGT
>DASQUY010000229.1:0-2550 GCA_035641055.1 Acidimicrobiales bacterium
GGCGGCGCTGGCCCGAGGCGACCGCTCGGCCGCCCGCCGCACCCTCGATCGGGGGCTGGCCGCACTGGCCGACCTCGGGGTCGAGCCGTCCGAGGAGACGCGCCGCCTGCGCCGCCGCGTCCGGAGCGGAGGGGGCGAAACGGCCTGACGCCATCTGGCCCGGTGCGGCGTTTCATCCTCTCGGGGCGATGCCCGTGACATGGACGCGGTGGTCCGATGCGAAGCAACCACCGGCGAAGGGACGGCCATGTCCGATCTGAGCATCACCGTCGCCGCCTACGACGATCCGGCTCGCGCGCAGATCGATTGGGACCTCCTGGAGGTGGCGGGCGACGCGGACTCCATCTGCATCGCCGACGCCGCCATGCTGGTACGAGATCGCGGTGGGCGGGCCCAGAGCATCCACCGTCAGCTTCATCACATGCCCCACGTCGACGGCAACCTGGTCCGCGGGGACCTCGAGGGGCTGGGTGACGCCGCGGGCACCGACGAGGTCGCGATCGTCCTGGTCACCGATCCGGCGTCGGTGACCGCCCTGCCCGGACTGCTGTTCAACGCGATCAGGCTGGACACCAAGGCGGGCGGCGACTCCGATCGTGTGCGCACACTCGACGCGCCGGGGGCGCCACGAGCAGGAAGGACACGAACGTGAGCGAGACCAGGCCGATCTACCCGCTGGCGTTCCCGGCGGACGGTCCGAGGTCGCCCATACACGCGGAGCCAGCCATGCCGACGACTCGCACTGCAGGTTCGGGGATAACGGTGTCCTCGGGCCCCCTCGAGGCAACGTTCCTTCCCGAGCTGGGGATGCTCGGCACCTCTTTCCGCCACCGCGGCGAGGAGCTCCTCGCCCTCCCGGGCGGGCTCGAGGGCTACCGCGCCGGCCACGTGACCGGGCTGCCGCTGCTCGCCCCGTGGGCGAACCGGCTCGGTGCTCGCCACTACGAGGTCGGGGACGTGACGGTCGACCTCGAAGGCCTCGACCTCCACACCGACCCGCAGGGCCTTCCCATCCACGGCACGATGTCCGCCCAGCCCGGCTGGGAGGTCGTGAGCGTGCGCGAGCACTCGCTGCAGGCCCGCTTCGATTTTGGTGCCCACCCGGAGCTGTTGGCGTCGTTCCCCTTCCCCCACGAGCTCAGGGTCGACGTCAACGTGGACGCCGCGCTGTTCGAGGTGGCCACGACCGTCGTCCCCACCGCCGGCCGGGCGGTCCCGGTGGCGTTCGGTTACCACCCCTACGTCCAGATCCCCGCCGACCGGCGGGCCGACATCCGCCTTCGCCTGCCCGACCGCCGTCACCTCGAGCTCGACGATCGCGGGCTCCCGACCGGTGGGTCACGCGTCGAGGACGCCGAGACCGAACCGCTCGGGGCCCGGGCCTTCGACGACCTGTACGAGCTGGCCGACGACCGGTGGCTCGCCTTGGGCGGTGGCGAGCGGGAGGTCGCGGTCGTGCTCGGCGACGGCTACCGCTATGCGCAGGTCTTCGCTCCCGCCGACGCGGACTTCGTCTGCCTCGAGCCGATGACCGCCCCGGTGAACGCCCTGGTTGCCGGCGGCTACCCGCTCGTCGCGCCGGGCGAGTCCTTCACGGCACGATTCGCCGTGTACGCCGAAGACGACCACTGATCGTGGCCGGCGTGGTGGTGGAACGCGCCGCCGGGGACGCCTTCGAGCCCGCGTCCGCTGGCCTACCGGGCAACGGCGGGGCCCTCCGCCGTCGCACGGATCGGCGACCCGCGAGGCCGGGTGTGGGCGGCCGGCTCTCGCTCGGGGTTCTGGCGGCCGCCCGGCTCACCCGGCTGCTCGTCCTGAGCGTGCTCGTGGCGCCGGCGCTCCTGATCCGTGGCGCCCTCGGGCCCACACGCGGCCCTCGTGTCCTGCGCTGGTACTTCGAGGCCTGCGGCGGTGGCTACGTGAAGATCGGGCAGCTGCTGGCCACCCGGTACGACCTCCTGCGGGCCGAGTACACCGAGGAGCTCGGCAAGCTCCTCGACTCGCTGCCTCCCGTTCCCACCGCGAGGATCAGGCAGGTGATCGAGCGCGAGCTGGGGCAATCGATTGCGGATGTCTTCGTCGAGTTCGAATCCCAGCCGATCGCCACGGCGTCTCTGGCCCAGGTGCACGGTGCGATGCTCGCCGACGGCCACGAGGTCGTCGTGAAGGTCCTGAAGCCGGGGATCGGCGAGCGGATCCGCATCGACCTCAGGTTCCTGCGGTTGACGGCGCGGGTGATCGACGTCCTGCCCGTGCTGGGTGGCCTCGACGTGAGCAGGCTGATCGACGACCTCTCCCGCACGGCCATCGACGAGCTCGACCTGAACCGCGAGGCGCTGTACACCGCCTTCATCCACGACCAGATGGCGGCGGACCCGATCGACCACTACGCGCCGACCGTGTACCGCCCGCTCTGCAGCCGCAACGTGCTCGTCCTCGAACGCATCCGCGGCGTGACCGTGCGGGACATGCTCTCGGCGGTCAACAACGGCGACGACGGCAGGCTCGAGGCGTGGGCCACTCGCGGCATCACGCCCGAGCGCACCGCCG
>DASQUY010000230.1:0-2990 GCA_035641055.1 Acidimicrobiales bacterium
GAGCAGTCGCGCGGCAGGCCGGCCGCCGCGGTCACCTCGGTCAGCATGTCGTCGGGGTGCAGGAACCGCGGGTCCGCCACGTCCACGACCGGGCACGGCCGGAGCTGCGCCGCGGCGTCGAGCAGGCCGTCCATGGACCCCTCCGGTCCCCAGGCAGCCCGACACCGGTCGAGCAGCCACCAGCCCGCCAGGTTCTCGAGGAAGCGGACATTCCCCTGAACGCCGCGCTCGTTGGTGAAGTTGGCCTGCCGGGCGGCGTCGCTCAGGTCCGGCGCCGGCAGTTCCCAGCCCACCAGCAGCCAGGTGCCGCTCGACACGAACGCCGAGGTCCGGCCGGGCGCCGCCCCCATCGCCAGCACCGCCGAGGCCGTGTCGTGCCCGCCGACGAGGTGGACCGGGATGCCGTGCCACCGGCCCACGCAGGAGCCGGCCGGCGTGATCGGGGCCAGCAGCCCGGGGTCCAGCCCGACGGCCTCCGCCAGCCCGGCCGACCACTCGCCGGAGTGGATGTCGACGAGGCCGGTCGTGCCCGCCGACGTGGGTTCCGCCACCAGCTCGCCGGTGAGGTGGTGGACGACCAGCTCCGGCAGCAGCAGCAGGTGGCGGGCCCGCGCCAGCTCGTCCGGGTCGTGCGCCGCCACCTGGAAGATCGTGTTGAAGGGCTGGAGCTGCAGGCCGGTGCCGGCGTACAGGGCGTCGGCGCCGATGCGCTCTACCACCTCCGACCAGCCGTCCGTCCTTGTGTCGCGATAGGAGAACGGCGGTGCCACCAGGTCGCCCCGGTGGTCGAGCAGGCCGTAGTCGACGCCCCAGGTGTCGACGCCGATGGATGCCACCGGGCCCTGCTCCCGGGCCCGGGCGAGCCCCTCGTCCATCTCGGCGACCAGGCGGGCCCAGTCCCAGCGGAGGTGGCCGGCGGCGTCGGCGATCGGCTGGTGGTGGTAGCGGTGCACCACCTCCAACGCCGGCGGCCGGCGGCCCAGGTCGACCCGGCACACCCGGATCGACGACGCCCCGAAGTCGACCGCGACGACGGCGACGTCGGAGTCTCCGCTACCCACCCCTACAGTCCGGTGGCCACGCTGTCGGCGCCGCGCTCGGCGATCGTGGCCGCCCGGTAGCCGGCCGCCCGGTAGGTGGCGAGCGGGTCGAGGGCGGCGCCGTTGCGGCGGCGGGCCTCGGCGACGAGCGGCCGGACGTCGGTGCGGAAGGCCCGGTGCAGCACCTCCGTCGCGCGCGCCGGGTCGTTGGCTTGCTGGGCGGCCCTCAGGTCGGGCTGGTTGACGCACAGCGCCAGGGCCAGCGTGTGCTGCACCGTCTCGGTGGCCTGGAGGAGGTCCTCCAGGGGGTCCTTGAGGTTGTGGCTCTCGTCGATCATGTAGGCCGCGTCGGGCATGCGCCCGCCGCCGGCCTCGAGCAGCTCCAGGAAGATCAGGAACAGCTCGAACGGCTTGATCGAGCCGACCGTGAGGTCGTCGTCGCCGTACTTGGAGTCGTTGAAGTGGAACCCGCCGAGGCGGCCGACCATGGCCAGCCGGGACACCACCTGCTCGATGTTGGCGTTGGGCAGGTGATGGCCGAGGTCGACCAGGCACTTGGCCCGGTCGCCGGTTCCCTGGGCGAGCAGCAGCGAGCTGCCCCAGTCGCTCACGACCGACGAGTAGAAGGCGGGCTCGTAGGGCTTGTGCTCGGTGTAGAGCTGCCAGTCGTCGGGCAGGTGGGCGTAGATCTGGCGCAGCCCGTCGAGCACCCGCTCGAACTGGCGCCGGAAGCTGGCTTGGCCCGGGTGGTTGGTGCCGTCGGCCAGCCACACGGTGATGGCCCGGGCGCCGAGGGCGACGCCGAGGTCGATGACGTAGTGGTTGTGCTCGATGGCGGCGCGGCGGGCGCCCTCGTCGACGTTGGCCAGGCTGCCGAACTTGTAGGACACCTTGCCGCCGTCGGTGGTCGACGGGTTGTCCTGGAAGGTGTTGGAGTTCATGGCGTCGAAGCCGATGCCGCGCTCGGCCGTGTGGCGCCGCAGGGTCGGGGCCTCGTCGCCGGGATCGTCCCAGGGCACGTGCAGGCTGACCGTGCGATTGGCGCCGGTCAGCGCGTTGACGGCGGCGATGTCGTCGATCTTCTCGTAGGTGTCGCGGGGCTCACCGCCGCCCGGGAAGCGGCCGAACCGCGTGCCGCCGGTGCCTACCGCCCACGACGGGGCGGCGATCGACAGGCGCGCCACCTCGGCGATGACGGCCTCCCCGTCGATGCCGGCGCGACCCACGACATCGAGGGCGTGGGCGAGGTCGGGCTTGTGCCAGGCCCGGCGCAGCTCGTTCTCCTCGGCGATCGTCTGTGTGATCCGACTGCGATCGAACATCGTGCTCCCCTCTCGCTCACCTCGTCGCTCCGGGGCGCGCCCTCAACGAGGAAACGCCATCGGGACCCCGCTGTCCACCGGGATGATCGTGCCCGTCGTCACGGACAGGTCGCCGGCCACCAGGGCGAACACGGCGGCGGCCACGTGCTCGGGCAGGACCTCGTGGCCCAGCACGGTGCGCCCGGCGTAGAAGCGGCCGAGCTCCTCGGGCGGCACGCCGTAGGCCTTGGCCCGCTCCTGCCCCCAGCGGCCGGCGAAGATGCCCGACCCGCGGACGACGGCGTCGGGGTTGACGCCGTTGACCCGCACCCCCAGGGGGCCGAGCTCGGTGGCGAGCAGCCGCACCTGGTGCGCCTGGTCGGCCTTGGCGGCGGCGTAGGCGACGTTGTCCGGGCCGGCGACCAGGGCGTTCTTTGACACGATGTAGACGATGTCGCCCCCCAGGTTCCCGCCC
This sequence comes from Acidimicrobiales bacterium, assembly GCA_035641055.1. GTDB lineage: Bacteria > Actinomycetota > Acidimicrobiia > Acidimicrobiales > VFJN01 > DASQUK01. Next base: position 2,817 of record DASQUY010000230.1, read on the forward strand.
TGGGCGGCCATCACGCGGGCGGCCTCCCGGCTCACGAGGAAAGATCCCCGGGCCATCACGTCGTGCTGCAGGTCCCAGTCGGCGACCGTCGTCTCGGCCAGGGGGCGGGAGATGGACAGCCCGGCGTTGTTCACCACGACGTCGACGCCGCCGTAGGTGGCGCACGCCTCCCGC
>DASQUY010000231.1:0-3028 GCA_035641055.1 Acidimicrobiales bacterium
CACGGCGCCCGGCACCGCAGGCGCGCCCGCCTCCCGAACACAACTCGATCCGGTCGAATCGCCGACGACGACGGTTGCACACTGGCGACCGGTGCTCGCTCGATCCACGAGCCCACGGGCCGCCGCGCCACATACTCGGCGTGCGGGTCGTCCGTTGCTGAGCAATCTGGCGCGCCAGATCGCTCCACGAGAGCGACCCTTCCCGTCGTTCGGTCGCGCCCGCGGCTGGCAGCGCGTTGCACGGCGGCACCATCTCGTTCACCACCGGCAGAGCGGCGTCGCACCACGCGGCGATGCCGCCGGCGAGGTACGCCACGTCGGGTACCCCATGCCCCGGAGGGTGTCGGCCACCAGCGCCGACTTGCTGCCGTCGTCGCAATGCGGCAGGACGCGCCGGCCGGGATCGAGACGGGCGTCGTGGCGCGGGCTGGTCGGATCCGCCCGGAGCTCGAGCACGCCACGGGGCACGTGCACGGCGCCGGTGATGCTCCCTGTGAGACGCTCGTCGGCTTCACGCACAATCACCACGACGGTGTCCAGTCGGGCCGCCTCGGCAGCGAACCGGTCCGGGCCAGCGCCTCGACCTGTTCGCGGGCGGCCGACGCCAAGTCAGCGATGGCGCTCATCGTCGTCACCCCCTCATCCGAGCTTGGTGAGGATGTGGTCCATCACCGCGGTGTGTTCGGCCTGGGGGCTGAACATGACCAGCTCGGCGTCGTTCTCGACGCGGACGCTGTGTCCTGGCGGCCAGTAGAAGAGGTCGCCGGTCGCGCAGCGCTCGGTGGAGCCGTCGCGGTAGGTGACGACGACCTCGCCGGTGAGCATGTAGCCCCAGTGCGGGCCGTGGCACATGTCGCCGTCGAGCCCTTCGAGCAGCGGTGCCAGGTCGGTGCCGGCGTCCATCGTGAAGTACTCGGCGCCGATGGCACCCGAGGCGGTGCCGAAGTCCGGCAGCTGGCGGGCCTTGGCGCCCGGGGCGTCGATCTTGACGGGGATGTCCTGCTTGGGCGTGTGCATGGTTGTTCCTGTCTCTGGTTGTGGGTTCCGGTGAGATCTGGCTCAGAGCGTGCGGCCGCTGAAGGCGACGAGGTGCTCGAGGCGGGTGGCGCCCTGGGGTGCGGTGGTCGCGGCCTTGAACGTGTCGCCGTCGCGCATGCCGTCGGTGATGGCGCCGCGGGCGAACTCGTCGACGGCCGCCACGACGGTGTCGGGGATGGGGTAGTCCTGGCCGGTGGAGCGGGCCAGGTCCCATCCGTGGATGAGGCCGTCGAAGGCCACGAGGCGGGCGAACGTCTCGCCGGGCATGTCGCCCATGGGCGAGGAGACGGTGCGCTCCATGGCGCCCGGCGACCCCACGGCGTCGAGTAGGTCGTCCATGGTCTTGCGGAACTCGGCGGCAGGCACGCGGCCGTCTCGCGGCGGAGGCTCGATCTCGGGGGCCTCCTCGCCACGGAAGGCGTAGCCGAACGCGCCGCCGAGGACATGCATGTGATCCAGCACGTCGCGGACCGTGAACTGGCTGCAGGGCGTCGGGGCGCCGAGTTGGCCGGGCTCGATGCGGTCGACCACGTCGCTAACGGTCGGCAGGATCTGCGAGAGCTGCTCGATGGGTGTCATGGGTGCCTTCCCCCTTTGGCTGGCTGTGGTGTCGTCGCCTCGACGAGAACCGGGGCGTCACGAGGAGAGGCGTGACAATCGGTGTCACAATGCGACAGTGAGCCCTCGGGATGCGGTTCGATCGGGGTCCACGACGTGTCGAGGGCGCGCCGGGTGCCGGTGAACACGGCCGATCCGCTCGCCGGGGCCGGGGCCGCCGTGGCGCACGGCGACTGGCAGGGTGCGCTCGATCTGCTCGACGAGCTCGGACCCGACGGCAACACGGCTGCAGGGTTGGAGCTGCGTGCCCAGGCGGCCTATGGGAGCGGTCGGTTCGAGGCCGCGGTCTCGGCGTGGGAGGATCTGCACTCGCTGTTCGTCGAACAGGGTGACCAGGCGGAGGTGGCGCGCGCCGCGGCCATGACCGCCATGTACCTCATGATGGACACGGGCCTGATGGCGGCTCCGCCGTGCCGAGCGGCTGGTGGAGGGCCACGACGAGGCGCCGGCGCATGCGCTGATCGCCATGACCCGCACCTACGAGCGCTTCATGTGCGGCGACATGGAGGCCGCTGGCGCCCAAGCCGCCCGGGCCATCGAGCTCGGCGAGCGACTCGGCGTGCAGCCGGCGGTGGTCATCGGTCGGGTGGCGTCCGCCCGCGTCGAGATCTACGCGGGGCGCGTCCGCGAGGGGCTCGAGCAACTGGGGGAGGTCGGCGCGCTCCTGATGTCCGGCGAGGTCGATCCCCTCACGACCGGGATGATGTACTGCGAGCTGATCTGCGCGGCGCAGGGACTCGGGCGCTTCGATCTGGCGAACGAGTGGACCGAGGTCATGGAGCACTGGCGTCACGGTGCGGCGTTCGGCGGCATCAACGGCCGGTGCCGGGTCCACCGGGCCGAGATGCTGCGGATCTCCGGACCGTGCGACGCCGCCGAGGCCGAGGCGCTCGGTGCCTGCGACGAGCTGCGACCCTGGATGCGCCGGGAGTTCGGGTGGCCGCTCGTCGAGCTCGGCACCATCCGGTTGCGCAAGGGCGACCTGGCGGGCGCCGAGGAGGCCTTCGTCGCCGCCCACCGCCACGCCTGGACGCCGCATCCCGGGCTGGCCCTGGTGCGGCTGGCGCAGGGGGACGTGGCGGCGGCCGCGTCACTCATCCAGGACGCCATCGACCACCCCTTCGACATCCCCTCCAAGGAACGACCGCCGTTCGGCGACCTGCGCCTGGCCCCGCTGCTCGACGCGCAGGCCGAGATCGCCGCAGCCGCCGGTGACGCTGAGACGGCCCGGCGAGCGGCCGATGCGCTCCGCTCGATCGCCGACACGTGGGACAGCCGATCCCTCGACGCTTCCGCCGCGCTCGCATCCGCCCGGACGGCGGTGCTCGACGGCGACCTCGACCAAGCGATCGACGACGCCGGGCGTGCCGTG
>DASQUY010000232.1:0-15113 GCA_035641055.1 Acidimicrobiales bacterium
CCGGCGAGGAACGCCTCGACCTCAGGAATTGCGCCCGGACCCTGTCCAACGGCCACGTTGAATCGTGACCTTCGACCCTCCCCCGGGGACCGGCAGCGGCACAGCGTGGGGATATGAGCACCACACATGAACCGCTGCCGACGACGACCGGTACGGAGCGGACCTCGAAGCCGCCCCCAACGTCGCCGACGGAGACCCCGCCCGCGACGCCGTCACGGCCCGCGCGCGGGGAACCGTCGCCGACGGCGTCGTGGGTCCTCACGATCGCCGCGGTGGGCGCAGTGCTGGCGTTGGCCGTCGCCATCGTCGCGGTCGTCGTGGCCGGGGGGTCCGGCGACAGCGGCGACACCGCGCTGGAAGCCGGTGGGGTGACCGGGGCGCAGACTGTCGAGGTGGAGCTGGGTGAGTTTTACGTCGAGCCCGCTTCGATCGAGGTCCCCGCCGGCACCGAGCTCAGCGTCACGATCACCAACGCCGGCGAGCTGCCCCACGACCTCAAGCTGGACGGCGAGACCGGCTCCGAGCTGCTCGACCCGGGCGAGACCGTCACCGCCGACCTCGGTGTGATCGAGACGTCGACCCAAGCCTGGTGCACTGTCCCGGGCCACAAGGAGGCCGGCATGGTGCTCGACATCACGGTCACCGGCGCCCCCGCCGCCGGTGGATCAACGCCAGCCGCCGGCGGCGACGAAGCGGACGACGCCGCCCAGATCGACTTCAATGCCGAACCCGCCGCCGGCTGGAAGCCGTACGACCCCACGCTGCGACCGGCGCCCGGCGGCACCGAACACGAGATCACGATGCGCGCGGTGGAGACCGAGATCGAGGTCGCGCCCGGTGTCACCCAGATGATGTGGACCTTCGACGGCACCGTGCCCGGCACGACCCTGCGCGGGCGGGTCGGCGACATCTTCACCGTGACGCTCGTCAACGACGGATCGATCGGCCACTCCGTTGACTTCCACGCCAGCAAGGTCGCCTGGAACGACGAGATGCGCACCATCGAGCCCGGCGAGTCGCTCGTCTACCAGTTCGAGGCCAAGCACGCCGGCGCGTTCATGTACCACTGCGGCACCGACCCCACGCTCCACCACATCGGCAACGGCATGTTCGGGGCCATCATCATCGACCCGCCCGCTGGGCTGCCTGACGTCGACCACGAGTACCTGTTCGTGCAGTCCGAGCTCTACCTCGGACCCCAAGGCGAGCCCGGCGACCTCACCAAGATGCAGGACGAGGCGTGGGACGCCGTCGTCTTCAACGGCTACGTCAGCCAGTACCGCCACGCCCCCATCCGGGTGGAACCCGGCGAGCGGGTGCGGGCCTGGGTCGTCGACACCGGCCCGTCGGAGAACTCGTCGTTCCACGTCGTGGGCACCATCTTCGACACCCTCTACAAAGAAGGGGCCTACCACCTGCGTCCCGACGCCGGACGGGGCGGCGCCCAGGCCCTCGACCTCCAGCCCGCCCAGGGCGGCTTCGTCGAGTTCACCTTCGACGAGCCCGGCCTCTACCCCATCGTCACCCACAAGTTCGCCAACGTCGGCAAAGGCGCCCTCGGCCTCTTCCAAGCCGGCGAGGTCGACACCGGCGGCGGCGCCGGGCACTGATGCGAGGCGCACACGTCGAAGCGGGCGTCGCTGACCTCGAACAGGGAGAGCAATGCCGATGACCATCACCAACGTGCCGACGTCCGCCTCCGCTCTGCTGGAGCCGATCCTCAACCTGTCGCACTTCCACCGCGAGCACGAGAAGCTCTACGCGGCCTCGCCGCGCGAGCTCGCCGTCACGCTGCAGCGCCACGCCCGCACCCTGCACGCTCTGGCCGATCGATGGCACACCACGGTGCCGTCGGAGCGCACGGCAGCGAGCCCGTTCGAGGGCGCCGAGGACCTCAACGACACCGCGGCGCTGCAGCTCGACGGCGTGCTGTTCATGGAAGCCGAAGGCCGCCCGGCGGAGATCGCCCACCTCCTCCGCGACCTGCGGTCCGCGGCCGACGACTTCGCCGACACCGGCGAGTGGCTCGCCAGCGCCATGGAGGCGTCCTGGCACGCCGCCGCCGTGCTCATGGACGTCGACGGACTCGGCGACCTGCTCGGCGAACGCCACCGCATCATCGCCAACGACTGGCTCGCGGCCGACATGGCCAGTCTCGTCGCGCGACTTCTTCGGCGAGCCGCCGACCTCCTCGACCACGTCGACCTCAGCCCCTCTGCTGTCCGCCGCGACCTGGCCGGGCCCCGCCGGTCAGTAGGGCTCCTGCACTCCGTCGCAGAGCTTGTCAACCGAGCGGCTGACCTCTGCAGCGATTCGGCCGGCCTCGTCAACGACAACGAGCGCCGGTGGCGCATGTTTCGGGAGCGCGTGGACGAGATCGCTGCGAAGGAGCGGTACAGCTGGCGCACGCTGTGTTGACTCGTGCCATGCGGGCCGTCGGCACACCCTGCCGGCTCGACCGCTGACGTGCCGGCCGCCGGTCCTCACTCCGGGAGGTGCTCGCGCACCCGCGCCCATCGGCCGTCGCCTCGATCGGCGTCCAGGTGGTACGGCACGGAGGTGACCACCGTGCTGGGCCGGTAGAGCAGCGCCAGCTTGAGGGCCAGCGCGCTCTGATTGTGCAGGAGCTGCGTGGGTGTATACAGCGAGCCCGGGACGAACTCGGGGATCACCACCGTCGTGGTCTCGCCTGGCCACCTCTCGTCGAGCTCGTCGAGGAACCGCTCAACGGCGGGCGGCAGCTCGCGGTAGGGCGACTCGATGACCTCGAGGGGGACGTCCAGGCCGAACACCTTCCAGTCGTCGAGCATCCGGTCGTGGTCGGTGTCCTCGTAGGCGACGTACAGGGCGGTGAGGTGGTCGGGACGCATCGAACGGGCGTAGCGCACGGCCGCGAGAGTGCCCCGATGCACCCGACCCACGAGGACGACCACCTTGTGGCGCTGGGGTTCGGGGCGCACCTCCTCGGGGCGCACGGCCAGCGCTCGCTCAACCCGTCGATAGTGGCGCCGAATCGCCAGAAACACGGCGATGATCAGCGGGACGACGACGATCGGCAACCAGGCCCCGACCGCGAACTTCGTCACCGCCACGATCAGCAGGACGACCAACGTGGCGGTCGCCCCCACGGCGTTGATGGCCGTCCCGCGGCGCCACCCCGGCTCGCGCTCGCGCAGATGGTGGCGGACCATGCCCGCCTGGCTGAGCGTGAACGACGTGAAGACGCCCACGGCGTAGAGCGGGATGAGGGCGTTCGTAAGCCCGCCGAAGGCAACGAGGAGCGCCGCGGCCGCGCCGGCGAGGAAGAGGATGCCGTTGGAGAAGACGAGCCGGTCGCCCCGGTTGGCGAACTGGCGGGGCAGGAAGTTGTCCCGGGCAATGATGCTCGTCAGCCGGGGGAAATCGACATAGGCGGTGTTGGCGGCGAGGATGAGGATCCCGGCGGTGGCGAACTGCAGCAGCGTGTGCATGGCGCCCGTCCCGAACACGGCCCGGCCCATCTGCGAGATGACCGTCTCACCCTCGCTCGGGTAGGGCTCGAGGTGGCGCGCGAGGATCGACACGCCCAGGAACAGCGAACCGAGGATGAACGCCATCGTCGTCAGGGTCGTGGCCGCGTTCCTCGCCTCGGGGCGGCGGAAAGCCGGGACGCCGTTCGAGATCGCCTCGACGCCGGAGAGGGCCACCGCACCGGACGAGAACCCCCGCAGAATGATGAACAGCGACAGGCTGCCGCCGGCTTGCGCCACGTCCTCGGCGGCCTCGGGGTCGAAGGGGACCGGGTCGACGTCGCCGAAGGTGGTGCGGAGCAGCCCGACGACGACCATGGCCCCAAGGCTGAGGATGTAGATGTAGGTCGGCGCCGCGAAGACCCGTCCCGATTCCTTCAGCCCCCGCAGGTTGCCAGCGGTGAGGACGGCCACGAACACCAGCGTCATGACGACGCGCTGCTCCTCGAGGTCGGCGAAGGCGTCGAGCGACAGGATGGCGGCGACGCCCGCCGATACCGAGACCGCCACGGTGAGCACGTAGTCGACGAGCAGCGACGCCCCGGCCACGAGGGACGGGTACTCGCCCAGGTTCTCCCGGCTCACGATGTAGGCGCCGCCGCCGCTCGGGTACGCCTTGATCGTCTGGCGGTAGGAGGTGACCACGACGGTGAGGAGGATGGCCACCGCCACGGCCATGGGGATGAGCTTGGCGAGCCCGAGGGCCAGGCTGGAGCCGCCGACCGCGGTCACGAAGAGGATCTCCTCGGTGGCGTACGCGGTCGACGAGATCGGGTCCGACGAGAACGTCGCCAGTGCGATCCGCTTGGGCAGCCGCTGGTGCTCCTGCTCGCGCGTCGACAGCGGACGCCCGACGAGCAGGCGCTTCAGCAGGGAGATCACCGCGGCGCACGTTACGACGCTCGTCCCCGGACAGGTAGCCGGGCTTGCACCCGCATAGCCCGACGGCTCAAATGCGGCCCGTGCACGTCGTCGTCGTCGGCTGCGGTCGCGTGGGCTCCGAGCTCGCGCTGCGGTTGACGGCATCCGGCCATTCCGTGGCCGTCGTCGACAAGCGGCGCAGCGCCTTCCGGCGCCTCCCCAAGGGCTTCGGCGGGACGCTGGTCGAGGGGCTCGGCTTCGACCGGCAGCACCTCGAGCAGGCGGGCATCCGCGAGGCCTCGGCTCTGGCCGCGGTGACCAGCGGCGACAACTCCAACATCCTGTCGGCGCGGGTCGCCCGGGAGACGTTCGAGGTGCCCCACGTGGTCGCCCGGATCTACGACCCCGCCCGCGCCGAGATCTACGAGCGCCTCGGCATCCCGACGGTCGCCACGGTGACCTGGACCACCGACCAGGTGTACCGCCGGATCTTCCCGGAGAAGACGGTGGTCGACTGGACCGATCCCACGGGCACGCTCACGCTCGTCGAGCGCGACCTGCCCCCAGGGTGGGAGGGCCGGTCCCTCGCGGCGCTGGACGGCGACGGGCGCTTCCGGCTCGTCGCCCTCACCCGAGCCGGAGAGGGACGCCTCGCCATGAGCGGTGTCGTCGGCCAGGAGGGCGACGTCCTCCACATCCTCGTGCGCGTCGACGCCACCGAGGACCTCGAGGCGGTGCTCGCCGCCGGTCCGGAGGCGGGCTGACGTGCGGGTCGCCATCGCCGGTGGGGGCAACGTCGGCACGCACATCGCCGACGACCTGCGCGATGCCGGCCACGAGGTGCTGATCATCGAGCAGGACGAGGACCTCGTCGGGCGGCTGGCCCCCCGCCACTCGGCGAGGTGGGTGGTGGGCGACGCCTGCGAGGTCCGCACGCTGCGAGAGGTCGGGTTGGAGACCTACGACGTGCTCGTCGCCGCCACCGGCGACGACGAGGACAACTTGGTGGTCTCCCTCCTCGCCCGCCAGGAGTTCGCCGTGCCCAAGGTGGTGGCCCGGATCAACCACCCCGGCAACAAGTGGCTCTTCAACGAGTCGTGGGGGGTCGACGTGTCGGTCTCGGCGCCCCATCTGCTCACCTCCCTCGTCACCGAGGCCGTGTCGGTGGGGTCGCTCGTGCGACTGCTCGAGCTCGAGGGCGGCGAGGCGACCATCATCGAGGTCACGCTGGCCGAGACCAGCCCGGCCGCCGACAGGACGCTGCAGGAGCTCGACCTCCCCCGCGACGCCACGGTCGTCGCAGTCGTGCGCCAGGGGCACGTCATCGTCCCCGGAGGCGACACGGTGCTCACCCGGGGCGACGAGGTGCTGGTGCTCGTGACGACCGAGGCCGAGCCGACGGTGAACCAGATCCTCGTCGGCTAGCCCGGGCCCGGCCCCCGGTGGCTAGCTCAGCCACGCTCGGCGGGCCTCGAGGGGAGCAGCTCGTAGCGGGGATTCATCAGCAGCATCCGACCCCCGGGCCCGGTCGCGGACGCCCGGCCGGCGAGGACGAGGCGCCGGCCCGGCTCGACCCCGGCCAGCCGGCGTCGGCCGGTCCACATCGCCACCATCCGGTCGCGCCCGTCGGAGATGGTTACCTCCAGCCAGGGCGATCCAACCTTGGGCACTATCCGCACCGAGGTCACCTCGCCCACCACGCCGGCCTCCTCACGCGCCCGCACCGCCGCGATCGGCACCACGTCCGGCTGGCGCTCGCAGAACTCCCGCAACCGCTCCTCGTCCAGCTCCTCGACCGGTGTCGAAAGCCGGTGGAGCATGCCCCGCAGGCCCATCAGCGTGTCCTCGCCGCCACTGGCAGCCACGCTAGCGGCGCCCACCGGGGGACCGGTCGGGAGTCGCGCGCCGGGGGGCAGCGTCTGCCGGAGGCTGTAGGTCGCCCGTTGCCGGACGATGAGGCGAGTGCGGCGGCCGCAGGCTGTCGGCACGAGCACCCACTGCCACGTCGACGCCACGTATCCCCTTGCCGGCGGTGTCTCGATGACGGCGGGGACATCGACCCTTTCGGGAGTGCCGGCTCCGTGGAGCACGACGTGGTGTGGCGGATCGACCTCCATCACGATCCAGCACGGATACGTGTCCCGTCCGGAGCGGACGATGTCGCCAACCGCGAGCTGCTGGTGCTCGGGGAGGATGACGTCGCTGCTGTGGATGTCGCAGCCGTACGGATCACGGAACGGCTCTCACGTCGTCGAGGTGCACGGGCGCATCGATGACATTGCCGAGTGGCCGGCGGGCCGGCGGGGGGATTGGGCGGGCCGGGTAGCCGAGCCGGAGCACGACTTGCGGGTGAGGACGGTCGATGAGTGCGGCGAGCCGCGGGCGAAGGGCGTCGACCTGGCACGGCTGGTTGAGGTAGCCGGCCTGTACGCCCTCGGCGGCCGCGGTGAGCAGGAGCTGCTGAAGGGCTCGCCCCGTCTCGATCCACGACATCGGGTCATCGCGCTCGGTGCCGAGGACGATCACGGCGGGTGCCGTGGCGGCCAGCGTGGCATCCGACTTTCCCATGCGTCGACCGAGATCGACGTGCGTCACCATGAAGCGCGTCATCGCGCCGGTCGCGACAGGCACAGGGAGGCCGTCGCCGCGGCGGCGCGGGCGCAGCCATGCCGCGAGCTCCCTGCGCCAGTTCGGATCCTCGAACTGCACGTGGTCGCCGGTGGCGACGAGGTCGACGAACGCGGCCCGGTGGGAGGCGTCGAGGACGTGGGTCCAGACGGCAGGCCGGTCGGCAGCAGCGACCGCGCTGGCGAGCAGGTCCTCGGGGACGGCACGGTCGAGGAACGGCTTGCGCTGTGTCCTTCGTGTGCGGACTGCTCGCCAGAGCCGGTCGTCACCGGTCAGCTCGCCGGCGGTCAGCGTGACCGTGGCGAGGTCGTCGGGATCGTCGCCCCGCTGGAGATCGACCGCCGGGGTCAGCCCATGGTGGGCGGCCGAGACGACCAGGTTCGCGAGCGCAGCGCCGCAGCTGATGATCAGCTCCCGGTCGTGCGGGTCGTTCACGGGTAGGCGCCGGGTGCGGTCGGCGTGGAGCTCGATGGCGTCGTCGGTCAAGCGGAACCGCCAGGGTTGGGTGTTGTGCGACGAGGGGGCGCACGCGGCGTCGGCGACGAGCGCCCGGCGGGGGTCCAGCGGCTCGGTCATGGCGCAACGGGGCAGGCGGGGATCACGAGCACCGGCACGGTGGCGGCGGTGACACTGCCGAGTCGCAGCCGGTCCCAGCCGGTACGGCCGTGGGTGGCCATCACCAGCAGGGCGGTGGGCGTGGAGGGCGACGCCGCCATGGCGACGAGGGCGTGGGCCGGGTCCTTGTCGTGCAGCACGTCCCAGCCCGCCACACCACCGGTGCGTGCCGCCAGCGAGGCCACGTGCGCCGACTCCAGGACGTCGCTGCGCGTGGCCCACTCGGGCGGAACCCCTGGCTCGCCGACCTCCATCAGCCACAGCGGCAACCGCAGCGCGGCCGCCCACCGGCGGGCCGGCTCGAGCGTGCGCTCCGACTCGTGGGAGCCGTCCACACAGGCCACGATCCAGCCGGTGAACGTCGCACCCTCGGCCACGTGCGGGCCGACCACCAGCGTGGGCCGGTCGATGCAGCGCAGCAGGGCCTCGGCCACGCTGCCCATGACCGCCCGAGCCAGACCGCCACGCCCGTGTGAGGACATGCACACCAGCGTGCGCGGCTCGAGCCCCTCGACGATGGCATCGGGAATGCTCTCGCGGTCCACGACCTGGGTCTCCAGATCGGTGACCCCCGCGCAGCGGTCGGCGACCCCCGCCAGGTACTCGGCAGCCTCCTCCTTCTCCTCCGACAGGGCACGGCGCAACGCCCGCACCGGTACACCGCTGCGCGCCGCGAGGCGGAGCGCCGGGTCCAGGGCGCGCTCGGCCGCCGCTGAGCCATCGAGGGGGACGAGGATGTCGCTGAACGGTGGCTCTGCGGTCTCCACGGTGGTTCCTCCCGCCGTCTCAGGACACTGCGCTCGCCGCGTGCTCGTCGTGGCCCTCGGTGGGACCCAGGTGGATGCGCCCGGCAGCGGCGGGGACGACCAGGGTCGGGCGCCGGGCACGGTCTGCCACGGCGCGGGCCACGCTGCCCAGCAGTAGCTCGCCGGGACCACCCCGGCCACGGGTCCCCATGACGACGAGATCGGCGTCCACGTCGTTGGCCACTTCCAGCAGCGTGCGTGCCGGGTCGCCGGACCTCACGATCGTCTGCACGCCGACGCCGCGTCGGCGGATCGAGCGCGCGGACGCTTCGAGCAGCTCCAGCGCCTGCTCTTCCCTGTGGTGCTCGTCGGCGCCCGGAGGTTGGAGCGGGAACGGGGACACGTACTCGAAGACGTGCAGCACGCTCAGCGAGCCGCCCAGCAGCTCGGTCACGTCAGCTGCCAGGTCGAGTGCGCCGAGCGACGCCTTCGAGCCGTCGACGCCCACCACGAGGTGCCGCGGACGAAGCCCACCGGTGGGCGTCCCGGCGCGGCGCTCGGGCACGACGAGCACGGGAACGCGGGCCGCTTGCAGGATCCGCAGGCTCGTGGAGCCGAGCGCCAGGGCGGGGTTGGCGCCCACGCCCCGGCTGCCCACCACCAGCAGCGCCGCCCGCTCCCGTTCGGCGGCGGCCAACAGGACGTCAACGGGGTGGCCGTCGTGCACCTCCACGCGATGGGCGCCCGAGGCGCGCACCAGCGGACGGCACCACGTGTGCGCCACGAGGCCGTGGAGGGTCTTGCGCCACGACCGGGCCGATGTGTCCGGGTCGTGCCAGCGGTCCAAGAGACCTAGAGCGTGGACTGCCACGACCTCGGCGCCGAGTGCATCGCCCAGTGCGACGGCCCACCGCAGCGCCTCGAGCGACGCCGCCGACCCATCCACACCCACGACAATCCGCGTTCCCTTCACGCCACCAGCGTCTCCACTCCTTGGCTCGGTGACCAGGGCCAAAGGTCCCACCGGCACCGGGCCAGGGACCCCTGGGCCCGCAGCGGCCCCTCGACGTGCTCGCTCGGAGCGCAGCGGGGCGGTACCGGGCCTATCTGGGTGAGGTCCGCTGCTCGATGCCGCCCGGGGGGCCTGATTTCTGATCATGCGCCTGCAGCGACGCCTCCATACACTGTGTCCTGGTGCGGTACGGGTTCGCGGGCGGGTTCATCGACACAGACACCTACGAGCTGCGGCGGGGTGAGAGTGTCGTGGACGTCGAACCCCAGGTGTTCGAGGTGCTGGTCCATCTGATCGCGCACCGGGATCGTGTGGTGCCCAAGGAGGAGCTGCTCGATGCCGTGTGGGGTGACCGCTTCGTGTCGGAGTCGGCGCTCACCACCCGCATCAAGCAAGCCCGGCACGCCGTGGGCGATGACGGCCAGACGCAGCGGGTGATCAAGACGGTGCACGGGCGGGGGTATCGGTTCGTGGCCCCGCTCCAGGAGCTCGAGCGCCATGCCGAGGCCGCCGCGGCCGGACTCGAAGCGGGTGGACCCACCCGCGCCGACGGTCGTGGACTCGATGCGCCCCTCGACGCGACACCACGCACGCGCTACGTCCACAACGACGGCGCATCCGTCGCCTACCAGGTGTTCGGCGAGGGCGCCAACCTCGTCCTCATCGAGGGCTTCGCCACCAACGTGGAGCTCCAGTGGGAACACCCGGTGATCGCCCGGTTCCTGCGCCGGCTGGGGGCGTTCTGCCGCGTGGCGGTGCTCGACAAGCGGGGCACCGGTCTGTCCGAGCGCCTCGGCGCCGGCGAGGCGCCCCCGTTGGAGCAGCGGGCCGACGACCTCCGAGCGGTCATGGACGCCGCGGGCATGGACCGCGCCACCGTGTTCGGATCGTCGGAGGGCGGGTCGCTGTCGGTGCTGCTGGCCGCCGCCCATCCGGATCGGGTCGAGCGACTGATCCTGCACGGCACCTGGGCCCGCCACCCCTGGCACGACGAACCCGACCGTCCGGAACTCGCGTTCATCGAGCGCTCCTGGGGCACGGGCCGCGTGTACGCGGCGCTCGCCGAGACGATGGCTGCCACGGCGGCGGGACGTAGGTTCCTCGGACGGCTCGAGCGCCAGGGGGCGACACCCGGCACGGCCCGACGGCTGATCAACCTGAGCCGCTCCTTCGACGTGACGCCCGTGCTTCCCAGCATCCACGTGCCGACGCTCGTCATTCATCGCAGCGACGACCCCATCTTCGGCCTGGAGCACGCCCACGCCCTGGTCACAGGCATCCCCGGCGCCCGCCTCCTGGCGCTGCCGGGCCGGGATCACTTCCTGTTCAGCGGCGACACCGCGCCCATCCTGGCGGCGGTCGAGGAGTTCGTGGTCGGTGCCTCGGCCAGCCCGGCATCGCCCGACCGCTTCCTGGCGACCGTGCTGTTCGCCGACATCGTGGGGTCGACCGCGACAGTCGCCGCCGTGGGCGACGCCCGGTGGAGCCGCCAGCTCGACGAGTTCGCGCGCGTCGCCCGCCACTGCGTCGAGGACCACCGGGGCGAGCTGGTCGGCTTCGCCGGCGACGGGTTGCTGGCCGTCTTCGACGGTCCCGGCCGCGGTGTCCGCGCCGCCTGCGACCTGCGCGACACGCTGGCCCCGCTTGGCACCGAGATCCGGGCCGGCATCCACACCGCGGAGATCGAGCGGCGCAACGGCGATGTGGCGGGTATCGGGGTCCACATCGCCAGCCGGCTCGCCGAGGTCGCGGATCCGGGCGCGGTGTGGGTGTCGCGCACGGTGACCGACCTCGTGGCCGGGTGCGGCCTGGTGTTCAAGCCCCGGGGCGAGCACCGCCTGGCCGGGGTACCCGACCCGTGGCTCCTCTACGAGGTCACCATCTGATCCGACCGCGAGGCACAGCGGGCGCATGAAGCCGGGCGGCGGTCCGCGGAACTCCGCTACCGCAGAGCAGTGCGGCCAATGATGCAGACGCAATCGGCCAGACGATTGGCGTGACCCCATTCGTTGTCGTTACCACCGGTGTCGGTGGCCGGTCGTAGCCGGTATCCTGGCCACGGATACCCCGTAGGGTATGTAGGCGGAGAGAAGGTCACGATGTTCTTCAGGCAGTACCAGTTGTCGTGCCTGTCCTTGTTCAGCTACGTGATCGGCGACGAGTCGACCGGCTGGGCGGTTGTAGTCGATCCCCAGCGCGACATCACCGGGTATCTGGACGACACGCAGGCGAACGGCCTCGCCATCGAGCGGGTGATCGAGACCCACTTCCACGCCGACTTCCTCTCGGGCCACCTCGAGCTAGCACGGGCCACCGGGGCCGTGATCTCCTACGGGACGGAGGCGAGGACCGAGTTCCCGATCGAGCCGCTCGACCACGGTCAGCGCCTCGAACTGGGCGACGTGGTGCTGGAGGCCTGGCACACGCCCGGCCACACCCCGGAGTCGATCTCGCTCGTGGTGTGGGAGCACGCAGCCGACCCGGTGCCGTGGGGCATCCTTACGGGCGACGCCCTGTTCGTCGGTGACGTCGGCCGTCCCGACCTGCTGACCTCGGTCGGTTTCAGCGCGGAGGACCTGGCCCGGCAGCTCTACCGGTCGTTGCACGAGCAGGTGCTGTCGCTGCCCGATGAGACCAGGGTGTTCCCCGCCCACGGGGCCGGATCGGCGTGCGGCAAGTCGATGTCCGACGCGGTGTCGTCGACCATCGGTGAGCAGCGGCGGTGGAACTACGCCCTCCAACCGATGTCGGAGGACGCGTTCGTGGAGGTGGTCACGCAGGGCCAGTCGGTGGCGCCGCTGTACTTCGCCTACACGGCCGACAGCAACCGCCGCCTACGCGACCTGCTCGACGACGCGGAGGCGCCCGTCCGTTTCGGTGTCGAGGACCTCGAGCGTTGCCTCCGCGAAGACGCGGTCGTGCTCGACGGGCGCTCGCCCGAGACCTTCGCGTCCGGTCACCTGCGGGGCTCGATCAACGTCGGGTTGGACGGTCGCTTCGCCGAGTACGCCGGCGACGTCGTCCGACCCGGTCAGCCGCTGGTCGTGGTCACCGACGAGGGCCGCGAGACCGAGGCGAAGGTCCGCCTGGCGCGCATCGGCTTCGACCGCGTGCGGGGCGCGGTTGTCGACGTCGAGCGCATCCTCGCCGAACGCCCGCATCTCGCCAGCCAGGCCCGGCGCCTCGCCGCCCGCGACCTGGCCGCCTGGCGCGACGACGAGCCCGGCCTGCAGATCGTCGACGTCCGCAACCCCAGCGAGCAGGAATCCGGCGTCGTGCCCGAGGCGGTCAGGATCCCACTGGGTCGGCTCCTCGACGGCCACCGGGATCTCGACGCCACCGCGCCCACCGTCGTGTACTGCGCCGCCGGCTACCGCTCCTCGATCGCCGCGTCGCTGCTCCGGTCGGTCGGCTTCACCCAGGTCGCCGACCTCCAGGGTGGCTACGACGCCTGGGCCGATGCCGGCCTCCCGACGGTCACATCCGGGACCGGCCGGTAACTGCACGGCTGGCTGATACCCGCAGGGGTATAGGCTGAAGCCGTTATGGAGATCCCCGACGACGTCATCGAAGACATCCGCCGCCGGCTGCACCGCGTCAGCGGCCAGCTGGCCGGCATCGAACGCATGCTTGACGACGGCCGCGAATGCAAGGACGTCGTCAGCCAGATCAGCGCCGCCACCCGGGCCCTCGAGCAGGCGGGCTTCAAGCTCCTCGCCGCCGGCCTCACCTATTGCGTCTCCCACCCTGACGAAGCCGCCGCGGCTGGCTACCCCCTCGAGGCCATGGAGAAGATGTTCCTCAAGCTGGCCTGAGCGCCACGACGCCGTCGTGGCGCACTCTGCCGCTGCTCCTACCGTGCGCCGCTCTGGGCCGCCACCGTGCGGCGGACCTCATCCATGTCGAGCGCCCGGACCTGCCCGATGAGGTCCTCGAGCGCCGCGGACGGCAGGGCACCCGGCTGGGAGAACACGAGCACGCCCTCGCGGAAGACCATCAGCGTCGGGATCGACATGATCCCAGCCGTCGCCGCCAAGTGGGACTCGGCTTCGGTGTTCACTTTTGCGAACACGACGTCCTCGTGGCGCGCCGCCGCCTCCTCGAACACCGGAGCGAAGACACGACACGGCCCACACCACGACGCCCACCAATCGACCAGCACGATGTCGTTGCCGGTCACCGTGTCCTCGAACGTCGCCTCGGTCAACTCGATGGTGCCCACAAGCCCTCCAATCCGTCGTCGACCGGTACAACACACATACCCTTAGGGGTATTCCCAGTCAGACGCCTTCTGTGCTGCAGACTGGCTCCCTCACCGCCCCCGCCCTGGGCTGCGGGCTCGGCCTCATCACCGCCCGCAACATCGTCGCCGACATGGGCGAGCAGCAGGGCGTCACCCTCACCGTCCCCTGGCTCGACCTCGGCGTGATCTTCATCATCGTCTACCTCGCCGCCCTCGCCAGCACCCTCGCACCGGCCGTCCGAGCCTCACGCGTCTACCCCGCCCAAGCGCTGCGCTATGCATAGGACTCTCGACCTAGTCCTCTTTCTCGGACGACGCCGGCGGACCCAGCTCTTTGGCCAGACGCGGGATCTCGTCGACGGCCATGGTCCACACCTGCTCGGGGTCGACACGGTGATAGTGGTGGGCGAGAAGGACGCGTAGGCGGGTGATCCGGCGCCAGTCGACGTCGGGAAACCGAGCACGCGTTGCCTCGCCGATCACGTGGGCCGCCAGCCGACCGATCCGGGCGCACTGCGGATGTCCTCGAGCCTGTCGCCATCGGACCTCGCCATGGGCTCGCGCCGCCTCAGAGCCAGCGAGCCTCGCGCCGGATCCGGTGATCGCGAGCCTTCAACCCACCGACCGAGACCACATCCACGCGGTGCCCGAGCAGCGAAGCCAGCTCGTCCTGCAGGTCCCCAAGATCGAACAGCGAACTCCCCGCCTCGAACTCGACGAGGAGATCGATGTCACTGGCCGGTGTCTCGTCACCGCGCCCAACCGAACCGAACAGCGCCACCGCGCGGGCCTTGTGGCGCCGAACGATCGCCTTTATCTCCTCACGATTCGCCTCGACAAGCGCCCGAAGCGGCAATGCGGCGACGTTCGACACGGCATCAGGATACGCGCGCTTGTCAGCGCGCAGCCGGGAGCCGGCGCCGGGCGATGAGGCGTGCGAGCAGCCGGTCGGACCGGCGCGCCCGGCGGGCGGTCCAGCGGGGATCGGACCGCAGCGATGGGCCCTCGGCGCTGGGGAGCACGGTGACCCCCGGGCGACGGGTCCGCACGAGGCTGGCGCTCCCGCTGGTCGGCTCGTGCCGGGCCCTCGCGGTCCGCCCGCCCAGCGATGCTTCGGCGGTCGCGGCGTCGGCCGTCGACCACACGCGCCAGTCGAGCCCGGAAGCGGCGAGGACAGCGCGAGCGGTCGGGCACTGGGGATCGAAGTCGACCACCAGGCGATCGGCCCCGGCGCGAGCGGCATGGGTTGCGGCCACGCGCACGAGCTCGCCGACGACCTCGGCCGGAGGCCAGACGGGCCCCATGTGCAGCGTGAGCTCGACCGGCGTCGATCCGGTCGTGGGGCCGTCGAAGCGTGCCAGCGCCGCGACGTGGCCCCGTTTGTCCTCGGCGACCACCACCCCGCGACGACGGCCGGCGTCTGGGACGGTGTCGTGGGGGACGATCCGCCAGCGGTGATCGGTCGCTGTCTGGGTCATCGATCGCAACGTACGAGGCGG
>DASQUY010000233.1:0-3960 GCA_035641055.1 Acidimicrobiales bacterium
CCCGCCGCTGCCGTGCGTGCCCCGGATGAGCGGACCGTCGTGGTCTCCGCCGCCAGCGCCGCCGGGCTGGCCGCCGCCACCAGCGCCGAGCTGTTCGAGTCGTCGCCGGTCGTCGCGGTGGCGGGCGACCGCGACACCGGCGCACAGGCCGGGGCGGCGTCGGTCGCCGTGGCCCTCGGCATTCCGGTGCTCCTGGCTCCCCGCAACCCGGCGCACACCGACGTGGTCCGCGACGAGCTCCTACGGCTGGGGCCCGACGCGGTCCTCGCCTTCGGCGCGGCGGCGGCGCGCTGGGCCGAGGCCATCGTGGACCCGGAGGCTCCCCGGGCGAGTGGCCTCGACGCCACGCTCGTGGCAGCGCCGGCCGATCTCGGCGACATCGCGGACGCCACCGACCGCCCGCTCGGCGACGAGCAGGCCGTGGCACCCGGCGAGCTCGTCGATGCGGTCGCCGGGCTCGACCGTGGCGAGCCCGGCGTGCTGGCCGTCGAGGGAGGCGGGACGGCCGGCGCCGACGCCTCCGGCGACGAGGGAGGCGACGCCCCCGGGCTCGCCGAGGTCGACGCGCTGCCGGAGCTCGCGGAGCCGACCGGGACGCTCGACGGGGCCCTCGTACTTGTGCCCCGCTGGTCTCCGACGTCGTTGGCCGCGACCGCCACGTCCCGCGCCGCCGGGGCAAGGCTGCTGGTCGTCGACGATCCCGATCCCCGCACCGACCCGCAGGTGATCGAGGCGCTGGCGGCGGACCCACCCGAGCAGGTGGTGGCGCTCGGTGGCGGCTTCGGTCCGCCCGATCGGCTCCGGCAGCGTCTGGGCGTCGCCGCCACCGGTGAGGCGCTGCCCGGCGGTGGGCAGGTCGTGTACCCGGGCCGACAGATGGTCGCGCTCTACGGCCATCCGGACAGCCCAGTGCTCGGCGTGCTGGGCGAGCAGGCGGTGGACGACGCTGTCACTCGGGCCCGGGAGCTCGCCGCCGACTACCAGCCGCTGGTGGACGTGCCCGTGGTGCCCACCTTCGAGATCATCACGACCGTCGCATCGGCCGGCGCCGGCCCCGACGGCAACTACTCCGCTGAGGCTCCCGTGGGGCTGATCCGGCCGTGGGTGGACGCCGCCCGCGACGCCGGGGTGTACGTGGTGCTCGACCTGCAGCCGGGCCGCACCGACTTCCTGACTCAGGCCCGGCGCTACGAGGAGCTGTTGGTCGAGCCGCACGTGGGGCTCGCCCTGGATCCCGAGTGGCGCCTGGAGTCCGACGAGCGCCACCTCGCTCAGATCGGGTCGGTGACGGCGGCGGAGGTCAACACGGTCATCGCCTGGCTGGCGGACCTGACCGGCCGGCACCGGCTGCCGCAGAAGTTGCTGCTGCTCCACCAGTTCCGGCGGCGGATGATCGCCGACCGGGCGCAGGTGGACACTGACCGCGACGAGCTGGCGGTGCTCATCCACGTCGACGGGTTCGGCACGCCTCGCGACAAGTTCGAGACCTGGGGTGACCTACGCACCGATCCGCCGGCCGGGGTGTGGTGGGGGTGGAAGAACTTCATCGACGAGGACAGCCCGACGTTCACCCCCGCCGAGACGATGGCGATCGAGCCCCGTCCGCTGTACGTGTCGTATCAGTAGTTGCTACGAGACCTCGGTTGACGGCCAGTCGATCTGGCGCTCGAGCTCGCCGGCGGCGACGCCGAGCAGCCGGCTGCGCTCGACCCGGGCGTACTTGCCGTCCCGGAGCTCCAGCAGCGTGATGCTCTGCTCGGCGGGGTCGGCGACGAGGATCTCGTCGACGCCGTGGGCGGCGTAGAAGCCGAGCTTGTCCCAGGTCTCGTCGTGGGGCGACACCACCTCGACGACCACGGCGGCGGTGGGGATCCAGTCGCCCACCGGAGGTTGTCGGTGGTAGCCGGCGTCGGGAACCCGGTAGTTGTCCCTCTTGGTGCCCAGGTTGAAGATCGTCGTCCCCTCCAGGCCTGCGCTCTGGGCGTAGGGCTCGAGCAGGACGATCAGTTGTCGGTCCACCCGTCCGTGGGCGGCGTTGGGTGCCGGGACCATGTGGTACTCGCCCTCCCATACCTCGTCGAGCTTGTCGGCCCCCGACGCACGGCGGCGATCCAGCAGCGAGGCGAGCTCAGGTGGCGGTGGCCCGAGCACCACGGTCCGCATGGCCGCCAGCGTACCGGCGACCGCTGACACGGAAGGACGCCGCTACCCCCGGTAGGCGTTCGTGATCGGCAGCCGGCGGTCCTTGCCGAAGGCCTTGGGGGTGACCCGCACGCCGGGCGGGGTCTGGCGCCGCTTGTACTCGGCCGCGTCGACCAGGCGGGTCACCCGCTCGACGATCGCCGGGTCGAAGCCCGCCTCCACGAGCTCGCCGCGGGTGCGGTCGTCCTCGACGTACGCCTCGAGGATGGGGTCGAGCGTGTCGTACGGCGGCAGCGACTGGTCGTCCCGCTGGTCGGGGCGCAGCTCCGCCGACGGTGGCTTGGTGAGCACGCTCTCGGGGATGAGCGGCCGTCCCGCCCGGGCGTTGCGGTCGCGTGCCAGCTCGTACTCGAGCGTCTTGGGCACGTCCTTGATGACGGCGAAGCCGCCGGCGGTGTCGCCGTAGAGGGTCGAGTAGCCCACCGCCATCTCGCTCTTGTTGCCGGTGGTCAGCACGATCCAGCCCGGGAACTTGTTGGACAGCGCCATCATCACGACGCCCCGGACGCGCGACTGGATGTTCTCCTCGGTGACGTCGGGCTCGAGGCCGGTGAAGCTGGGCGCCAGCATCTCACCGAACGCGGCGTGGGCTGGCTCGATCGGGATCACCCGGGCCTCGATGCCCAGCTCGGCACACAGCTTCTCGGCATCGGTCACCGAGTGGTCGGAGGAGTAGCGCGAGGGCATGAGCACCCCGTGCACGTGCTCGGGCCCGAGGGCGTCGGCGGCGATCACCGCCACTAGCGACGAGTCGATGCCGCCCGACAGGGCGATCGCCACGTCGCTGAAGCCGTTCTTGCGCACGTAGTCGTGGGTGCCGAGCACGAGCGCCTCGTAGACCTCCCGCACCGGTGGCAGCGGCTCGGCCACCGACGGGCGCCGGGCGTCGGCGGGATCGGTGACTCGGGGGGTCGAGGAGACCTCCACGACCGGCAGCGGCGCCTCGGTGGCCCGACCCCGGGGGTCGAGCAGGCGCTTGCGGAACACCGGTAGGACCTCGACGTCGCAGATCAGCGAGGTCTCCTCGAACTGGGGCGCCCGGGCCAGAAGATCGCCGTGGGCGTCCAGGATCATCGACGCCCCGTCGAAGACCAGCTCGTCCTGGCCGCCCACCTGGTTCACGTAGACGAGGGTGCACGAGGCGTCCGAGGCCCGCGTCGCCAGCATGCGCTCGCGCTCCGAGAGCCGCCTGGCGTAGTACGGCGAGGCGTTGATGTTGACCACCAGCTCGGCGCCGCCCGCCGCCTGGGCGGCGATGGGCCCCGTGGGGCTGAAGGCGTCCTCGCAGATCGACACTCCCACCCGCACCCCGGCGACCTCGACCAGCGGCGACGTCGCCGAGCCCGGGGCGAAGTAGCGCTGCTCGTCGAAGACCGCGTAGTTGGGCAGCAGGCACTTGTGGTAGACGGCCCGCACCTCGCCGTGGGCGCACACGGCGGCGGCGTTGTGGAGGTCGCGGCCGGCGTCGACGAACCCGACCACGGCGGCGCAGCCGCCGGTGGCCGCCGCCACCCGGTCGAGCGCCGCCCGGTTGTCGGTGACGAAGCCGGGCTTGAGCAGCAGGTCCTCCGGGGGGTAGCCGCACACCGCCAGCTCGGGGAACACGGCCAGGTCGCAGCCCTGCGCCTCGGCCTCGGCGAGGGCGGCGGTGATCCGGTCGACGTTGCCGTGGAGGTCGCCGACGGTGGTGTCGAGCTGGCACAGTGCCACGCGCAGCCTGGTCACGCCTCCAGCGTACGGCCGCGGCGGCAGACTGGC
>DASQUY010000234.1:0-9028 GCA_035641055.1 Acidimicrobiales bacterium
GTGCTCCTGCTCATCGTCCTCGGCGTCAGCGTCGTCGTCGCCCGCGTGGTGCGCGAGTCACGCCGCAACCGTGCGGGCGGGGACCCGACCCGCAGCCAGACCTAGCCCTAGCGCAGCGGCCCGTACTCGGCCTCGCAGCCCTCGATCCGCTGGCTCACCCCCGTGCGGAGGGCCTCGGTGCGCTCGAAGGCCGTGCCGGTGTCGCCCGCTTCAGCGTCGCCGAGGGCGAGGAACCCCTGGACCCCCTCGTCGAGGTCGCCGGGCGAGATCCGGAGGAGCCGGGAGTCGGCGTCGCGGCTGGTGTCGTCCGGGAAGATCGACGCGGCGTAGTGGCCGGTGAGACAGTCCGCCTGCAGGCTGTCCTCAGATCCCAGCGCATCGACGCCGAGCTGGGCCTGGGCCGAGATGGCCCACAGCCGGGCGATCTCGGCGCCGAGGGCGAAGTCGCCGATGGCGTAGAGGTCGGTGGCCAGGCTGTCACCGTCGACCACCACGATGTTCTCGTCCTCGCACCA
Organism: Acidimicrobiales bacterium; assembly: GCA_035641055.1. GTDB lineage: Bacteria > Actinomycetota > Acidimicrobiia > Acidimicrobiales > VFJN01 > DASQUK01. The sequence continues at coordinate 516 of DASQUY010000234.1, forward strand.
GATGGCGGCGTAGCGCAGCTCGTCACCCGCCAGGGTGTCGCCGCCGCACGTGATCTCGTCGCGGCCGGGGTCAGACAGCACCAGGTCGGCGATCGGCGTCCACGCCTCGCCCTGCCCGGCGAGGAGGCCCTGGTAGTACACGTTGAGATCGGCCTCCAGCAGTGACGCCAGGCCGCACTGCTCGACGTTGTCGCGCACCGCGTCGAGCTCGCCGGCCAGCACGCGTTCGTCCAGGTCCTCGGGGCAGCCGGGGCCGAAGTCCTCGAGCTGCAGGTTGCCCGGATCGGGGCGGAGCAGGTCCTCGGGGTCGAAGGGGAACGCCACGGTGTCCCGGGGCTCGTCTTCGTAGTCGGCGCAGGCCTGTGGTCCGTCCTCGTAGCCCTCCTGGAACGAGCCGATGCGGTCGAAGCCGCTGCCGTGGGCGAAAGGATCGTCCTCGGCCGTCCCCGGGGCGTCCCGGATGGCGACCATGCCGGCCACGGCCGAGTCGAGCGAGCGGTCGTCGACGTCGAAGGCGTCCGGTGCCGCCTCGAGCAGATGCGCCGCCCACGCCCCGGCGTAGCAGTCGGCCTGCAGTTCCAAGTCGATCGTGCGGCCCTCGACGTCGGCACGGTCCTGGATCGCGTGGGCGAACTCGTGGGCGAAGATCATCCCGACGGTCAAGGGGCCGAACGTCTCGTTGATCTCCGGGATCAGCGTCGCCTCGTCCCAGGCGATCAGGTCGTCGGGCGGGCAGTAGAAGGCGTTGCGGGCGAGCTCCTCGTACGTGAGGCGCTCCCCTCCGCACGCCGGCGGGGCGACGTCGGGGCCGTAGGGGTGATAGCCGCCGGACGGCGGTGCGAAGCGGCCGCCGTAGACGTCCGGGTAGGTCCGCTCCCAGTAGTCCTCGACGTCGGAGATGGCGTCGGCGACCAGGGCGTCGAGGTCCTCGGCCGGGACCGACTCCGGCCCGCCGGGACGGAAGCGGTCCCCCGTGGCCCCGCTGTCGCCGCCAGCTCCCTCGGAGCGGCCGTCGCGGTCGGCCAGAGGGTTCTCGGTCGCCTCCTGCGCACAGGCGGCCGAGGCCAGGGCGAGCGCCAGGATGGCGGCAGCCCACCGTGACGTCGACCGGTTCACCGGTGCGACGCTACCGGGGCTCCCGCGGGAGGCCCAGGGTCCGTTCGCCGATGATGTTGCGGAGGATCTGGCTGGTGCCGCCCATGATCGTGTAGGCGGGGGCGTAGCAGAGGTTGCGGCTCACCCGGCGCGCCAGGACATGTGTCCCGCTCCCACGGCCGCTCGGGCCGGGCTCGGCGACGAGCGCCGCCGGGCCGAGGACGCGAGCGCAGAAGGCGGCGATGCGCTGCTCCAGCTCGGTGCAGAAGGTCTTGGTGGCGGCGGAGAAGGCCTGTGGCGCTTGGCCCAACGTCTCGCGCAGCACGAGCAGCCGGCCGATGCGATAGCCGGACTCGATGGCGGCGATCTCCTGGCGGAGGAGGGGGTCGCGGGCGTCGGCCAGGGGCCGCACGTCGTCGTAGAGCCGGCGGTTCGAGACCAGGCGGTCGATGCCGCCGCGCTCGTGCTCGAGCTGCCGCATGAGTTGGCGGAACGAGCCGTTCAGCTCACCCACCAGGTGGACGTTCGGCACCCGCACGTCCTCGAAGAACACCTCGCAGAAGTGGCGGCCGCTCGTCGCGTCGACGATCGGCTTCACGGTCACGCCCGGTGAGGACATGTCGACGACGAGCTCGGAGAGCCCCTCGTGGGGCCGGGCCTCGGGGTCGGTGCGGGCGACCAGGTAGCACCAGTCAGCGTCGGCGGCGCCCGAGGTCCAGATCTTCTGGCCGTTGACCACCCAGGTGTCGCCGTCGCGCTCGGCCCGGGTGCGGATGCCGGCGACGTTGGACCCGGCGTCCGGCTCGCTCATGCCGATGCACCACATCGACGTGCCGGCGATGATGCCGGGCAACCAGCGGGCTCGCTGCTCGTCGCTGCCGAACTGCAGCAGGCTCGGCCCCATCTGACGGTCGGCGAACCAGGCGGCGGCGACGGGCGCTCCGGTGCTGATCAGGGCCTCGAACACGACGAACCGCTCGAGCGGGCTGCGGCCTCCGCCGCCGTGCTCGACGGGCCACGTCATCCCCAGCCAACCCCGGGCCCCGAGCTCCTTGGCGAAGGTGCGGTCGTGCCCGGTGATCCAGCTGTCGTCGGGCACGTCGGCCCGCTCGGCGGCCTCCCGCCCGACGGCGAGCGCCTCCCGCCGCAGGGCCTCGAGCTCGGGGGACAGGGCGAAGTCCATGGCCGGCGACGGTAGCGGCGCCACGCGAACTGGGTGCAGTTGTGCGGCATATGACCGCATAGCTGCACCCAGAATGTGCCTCAGCTGCCCGCCGGGAGTCCCAGGCCGTCGAGCACGACCACGCCGGGCAGCCCGGCGAGGAGGGAGCCCGGGACGAGGAGCTTCGAGCGGCGGACGCCGCTGCCCACGACCGCCTGCTCGGCGTCGGCGACCGCGGCGTCGACGAGCAACGGCCAGCCGGGCGGGAGGCCGACCGGCGTGATGCCGCCGTGGGCCATCCCGGTTTCGGCGACGGCGAGGTCCATGGGGGCGAACGACGCCTTGCGGGCGTCGAGGGTGCGCCGGGCGAGGCCGTTGACGTCCGCCCGGGTGGTGGCCATCACGACACAGGCGGCCAGCCGGCGCTCACCGGCCCGCTTGGTGGCGACGACCACGCAGTTGGCCGAGATCTCGAGCGGCACGTCGTAGCGGTCGCAGAAGGCAGCGGTGTCGGCCAGGTCGGGGTCGATCTCGGCCACGAGGACTTCGTCCGCACCGCCGGGCCGGTGCGCCAGCGCATCGGCGACGGGGGCCGCCAGCAGGTCACGGCGACCGAGGGCGGGTGTCCAGTCCAGGGTTCCGACCACCCCTCCACTCTGCCGCGAACGGTCCCTCTCGGCCGCGGACGTCAGACATGTGGCCGCCCAGGATGCCGCTTAGCATGAGGCTTCGAGCGTCTGGAGGTTCTGTGGCCAGCTACGCCGAACCGCACGACATCAACTCCCGGCTGATGTCCCCCCTGGTCCCGCACGTCATCGTGCTCTTCGGCGCCACCGGCGATCTCGCCCGCCGCAAGCTGGTGCCGGGGCTGTTCCACCTGACGCTGGCCGGGCTGGTGCCGGAGTGCCGGATCGTGGGCACATCGCTCGACGAGCTCGACGACGAGGAGTTCCGCGACCTGGCCCGCCAGTCGTGCGAGAAGTTCTCGCGGCACGAGTGCAGCGACGACGAGTGGAAGGCGTTCGAGCGCCGACTGAGCTTCGTCCCCCAGGCGGCCGGGGCGCGGGGGCTGGCGCAGGCGGTCGCGGCCGCCGAGACCGACCTGGGCGCGGACGCCTGCCGTCGGCTCCACTACCTCAGCGTCCCCCCGACGGCCGCGCTGGCGGTGGTGCGCACGCTGGACGAGGCCGGGCTGGTCGACCGGGCGCGGATCATCATGGAGAAGCCGTTCGGCACGGACCTCGCCAGCGCCCAGCGGCTCAACGCTTCCCTGCACGCGACCTTCGCCGAGGAGCAGATCTTCCGCATCGACCACTTCCTCGGCAAGGAGGCGGCCCTCAACATCCTGGCCTTCCGGTTCGCCAACGGGCTGTTCGAGCCGATCTGGAACCGCATCCACATCGACCACGTGCAGATCGATGTCCCGGAGACGCTGTCGCTGGATTCCCGCATCGGGTTCTACGAGCAGACCGGCGCCTACCGCGACATGGTCGTGACCCACCTCTTCCAGGTGCTGGCGTTCATGGCGATGGAGCCGCCGACCGAGCTCACCCCCGGTGCGATCAGCGAGGAGAAGATCAAGGTCTTCCGCTCGCTGCGGCCGATCGAGCCGGGCGACGTCGTGCGGGGGCAGTACCAGGGCTACAGGGACGAGGCGGGCGTCGCGCCCAACTCGGAAACCGAGACGTTCATCGCCCTGCGGGCCGAGATCGACAACTGGCGCTGGGCCGGCGTGCCGTTCTTCCTGCGCACCGGCAAGCGGATGGCCGAGACGGCGCGCGTCATCTCCATCGCCTTCCGCGAGCCGCCGAAGAGCATGTTCCCGCGGGGCTCTGGCGTCGGCGGCCAGGGGCCCGACCACCTGACCTTCGACCTCGCCGACGCCGCCAAGCTGTCGCTGTCGTTCTACGGGAAGCGACCGGGACCGGGCATGCGGCTCGACAAGCTGAGCCTGCAGTTCGCCCTCCAGGAGACCGGCCGGGCGGGGGACGTCCTGGATGCCTACGAACGGCTCATCTACGACGCCATGACCGGCGACCACACCCTGTTCACCGCCGCCGAGGGCATCGAGCGCCTGTGGGAGCGGTCGACGCCCCTGCTGGAGGACCCGCCGCCGGTGCGGAGCTACCCGCCCGGGTCGTGGGGCCCGAACGCGATCCACCAGCTCATCGCCCCCCAGGCCTGGCGCCTCCCCTTCGAGCGGGCTTGGCGCACGGGCTGACCCGGGCCCACAAAACTGGTTGTAGTTATCCGGTCATAGACCGCATAGCTACAACCAGTTTGAGTTAGTCGGCCAGGAGGACGATCTTGCCGAGCTTGCCGCCAGCCTCGAACCGGTCGTAGGCGGCGGGTGCCTCCGCCATCGGGTAGGTGGCGGCGATGGGGACCGTGAGGGCGCCGCCGGCCAGCAGCGGCAGGGCGTGACGCTCGACGCGCCGGGCCACCACCGCCTTCTCCTCCAGGGGCCGGGCCCGCAGGGTCGAGCCGTGGATCCGGGCCCGCTTCCCCATCAGGGCCAGCAGGTTGAGCTCGGCCCTGGCGCCGGCCCCGACGCCGATCACCGCGATGCGGCCGCCGGTCGCCAGCGCCTCCAGGTTGGGCGCCAGGTTCGGCGCACCCACCAGCTCGAGGATCACGTCGAAGGGACCGGCCTCGACGAAGCCGTCCGGAGCCACGACCGCGGCGCCCAGCGCGGCGACGCCCTCCCGTGCCGCCTCGTTCCGCACCGTCGCCACCACCGAGCAACCGGCGGCCGCGGCCAGCTCGACCGCCGCCGTCCCCACGCCCCCGGCCCCACCGTGGACGCACACCCGCTCGCCCACAGCCAGCCCGCACTGGGTGAACAGGGCGTCGTGCGCGGTGGTGTAGTTCTCGGGAAAGCCGCCCGCCTGGGCCCACGACACCCCGTCCGGCACCGGCAGGGCCACCAGGTCGGGCACGACCGCCAGCTCGGACTGCCCGGCGCCGGGAACCACGGCCATCACCCGGTCGCCGACCGCGAACCGGCGGACCCCGGGGCCGCAGGCCGCCACCTCGCCGGCCAGCTCGAGGCCGGGGCGGTCGGGCGGGGTGGTGGCGGCCGGGGGCGGGTACAGCCCGCGGCGCTGCATGAGGTCGCCGCGGCACACGCCCGCCGCCCGCACGTGCACGAGCAGCTCCCCGGTGCCCGGCTCGGGATCCGGGTGGGGACACCAGGCCAGGGCGCCGTCGACGATCGTGACCGCGTGCATCGGGGAACCGCGGCTAGTGGTCAGCCGCGCTCGTCGATTGGCACGTAGGTCCGCTCGGGCGGGCCGACGTAGAGCTGGCGGGGCCGGGCGATCTTCTGGTCCTGCTCCAGCAGCTCGACCCAGTGGGCGAGCCAGCCAGACGTCCGGGGGATGGCGAAGAGCACGGTGAACATCTCCTCCGGGAACCCCATCGCCTGGTAGATGAGGCCCGAGTAGAAGTCGACGTTGGGATAGAGATGGCGCGAGACGAAGTAGTCGTCCGAGAGCGCCACCTCCTCGAGCTTGAGGGCGATGTCGAGCAGCGGGTTGCGACCGGTGACGGCGAACACCTCGTCGGCCGTCTCCTTGACGATCTTCGCCCGGGGGTCGTAGCTCTTGTAGACGCGGTGGCCGAAGCCCTGCAGCATGACCTCGCCCCGCTTGACGCGCTCGACGTAGGCGTCGACCTCGTCGAGCGAGCCGATGTCCTTGAGCATGTTGATGACCGCCTCGTTGGCGCCGCCGTGGCGGGGACCGTAGAGGGCGGCCGTGGCCCCGGCGACGCAGCTGTAGGGGTCGGCGTGGGCGGAGGCGACCGTCCGCATCGCCGTCGTGCCGCAGTTCTGCTCGTGGTCGGCGTGGAGGATGAACAGGACGTCGAGGGCGTGGGCCAGCGCCGGGTTGGCCTCGTAGCGGGGCGCGGCGACCTTCCACATCATCGACAGGAAGTTGGCGGCGAAGCCGAGCGAGTTGTCGGGGTAGACGAACGGCATCCCCACGCTGAAGCGGTGGCAGGCGGCGGCCAGGGTGGGCATCTTGGCGATCAGCCGGACGATCTGCATGTGGCGGACGTCAGGGTCGAAGATGTCCTTGGCCTCGAGGTAGAAGGTCGACAGCGCCGCCACGGCCGAGACGAGCATGCCCATGGGGTGGGCGTCGTAGTGGAAGCCCTCGAGGAACCGCTTGCGCACGTTCTCGTGGATGTACGTGTGGTATGTGATGTCGTGTATCCAGGCGTCGTATTGCTGCCTGGTGGGCAGCTCCCCGTGGATGAGCAGGTAGGCGACCTCGAGGTAGGTGGACCGCTCGGCGAGCTGCTCGATGGGGTAGCCGCGGTAGCGGAGGATGCCGGCGTCGCCGTCGATCTCGGTGATGGCGCTGCGCGTGGCCGCCGTCGTCATGAACGCCTCGTCGTAGAACCAGACGTTGGGGAGGAGCTTGCGCCACGCCGCGGCGTCGACGCCGCCGTCGACGATCGGCACCTCGACCGACTCCCCCGTGCGGTTGTCGGTGATCGTGATGCTGTCCGCCACGTCGCCTCGCTCCTTGTCTGTGGTCCCTCTCCGCGTTCGAGGCTACTGGCCGGGTCGGCGTACCCACAGGCACACGAACTGGGTGCAGCTATACGGCATATGACCGCACAGCTGCACCCAGAACGCGTCACGGGGTGAGCGTCGGCTCCACGCCGTCCTGGTCGGTGGTGGTGACCAGCTCGCGGATCACGGCCGTGACGGCCCGGGCGGGGGCAGAGGGCCGCCCCCGGCGAGGCACGGCGAGGCCCACGGACCGTGGGGTGAGGCCACCCACCGCGATCCGCCGGCACGACCTCTCGATCCAGGTGGCGGCGGCGGTCGCCGGCAGGATGGCGGCGCCGTGGCCCTCGTAGGCGAGCCACGCCAGCAGGCTGACCCCGTCGATCTCGGCCTGGGCGCGAACCTCCACCCCTCGGCGCGCCGCTTCCTGGTCGAGCTCGTCCCGGAACGGCGTACCTCGCGGCTCCAGGAGGAGCGGGTGGTCGGCGAGGTCGGCCAGGTCGATGTGCTCGCGATCGGCGAGGGGGTGGGTGAACGGCGCGGCCAGGATGCGCTGCTCGTCGAACAGCGGCTCGGTTGCCAACTCGTCCCCGCCGAGCGGCAGGTTCACGATCGCCAGGTCGAGGCTGCCACCGAGGAGCTGCGGAACGAGCGAGGTGGTCGTGGCGTCGACGACCACGACCCGCACGCGGGGATGGCGGTCGGTCATGAGCTGGAGGAGGTGGGGGATCAGCCAGCGGCTCACGGTGCCGATGCAGCCGAGGCGGACCTGCCCCGACACGTCGTGCAGCATCGACTGCACGTCTGCCAGCAGGGACTCGAGCTCGTGATGGACGCGCCGCGCCCGGTCGACCACGACCTCCCCCTCCTCGGTGAGGGCGCCCGTCCCCCGGTCCACCAGCGTGGTGCCCAGCTCGTGCTCGAGCCGGGCGACATGGGTCGACACGTTGGACTGCACCGTGTGCAGGCGGCGGGCGGCGGCCGAGAAGGAACCGGCGTCGGCGACGGCGGCGAGGGCGGCAAGCTGGCGGAGATCCATCGCTTCCAATGATGGCAGCTATCGGTAACAACTGTTTGACGAATCGCGGGTGCGCCGTCAGAATGAGCGTCACAACGAGCGGCAATCTCGGTCATCCCCCCGCCGTGACCGCTCGACAAAGAGTGCGCCAGACGGATCCCCCCTCCGCTGTGTTGCACCGGGAGCCGACCGATCCACCCGCGGTCGGCTCCTTTCTTTTGCCACCCGGCGAAGCTCCGGCGCCTGGCGGCGCCGTCGCCGCCGGTGGCACATGTAAGGCCTCGCGCGTGCTGCTCGGGTTGAGTGGGGGGACTCGGCTTCGGCCCTCCAGTCCCGCCAGGGTGGTGGCCGAGCCCGGCGGCCTCCGCCGCCGGTGGCACATGCAAGGCCTCACGCGTGCGACTCCAGGTCGGGACGGGGGCTCGTCCTCGGTTGCTGCACCTCGGCGAACTTGCGGTGGTTAGGGACGTTATAGCGTCCTTAACCACCGCAGGTTCGGACGGGGTGGCGGAGTACCTTGCTCGGTGTGGGTGGCGCGGCGTTTTTCGACCTCGACCGGACCTTGTTGCGGGGCCCGAGCGGGCCGGCGATCTCCGAGGCACTGCGGGCGGAGGGCGTGCTCGGCGGGGCTCCCCGCATCCCCGTCGAAGGCCTGCTGTACCGCCTCTATGACGTCGTGGGCGAGACCTGGCCCTCGATGGCCCTCACGCGGCAGG
>DASQUY010000235.1:0-10180 GCA_035641055.1 Acidimicrobiales bacterium
AGCAACGCTGGTAGCAACGGTCCGCGCTCCCGACCGGCGCCTGCATCTCCAGGAGAAGAAACCGCAGGTCAGGGGCGCTGTCCCAGACGGGCGACGCCGTCCGGAACAGTGCGAAACCCTGGGGCGGAGGGAGTGGGATTCGAACCCACGGTGGGCGTGAACCCACACACGCTTTCCAAGCGTGCCGATTCGGCCGCTCTCGCATCCCTCCCGGCGGGCGTCCGGGGGTGGCGCCCGGGGTCGCTCAGGCTATCGTGTCGGCCGCCCGTGGTCGCAGGTGGCGGCCGGGTCCTGTGCAACCGCAGCCCGTGAACCGAGTCAGGGCCGGGAGGCAGCAGCTCTCAGCGGAACTTGTGGTGTGCCGCAGACCGCCTGGCCGTCACCTCCGGTCACGGGTGCCTCTTTTCGCGGGGGCCACCGGGTGCGCCACCGATAGCATCGCCGCGCGATGGCCCCGTACCAGTCGCTCTACCGCCGCTACCGCCCGCAGCGGTTCGACGAGGTGCGGGGGCAGGACCACATCACCCGAGCGCTCCGCAACGCCGTGCGCGACGGGCGTGTGGGGCACGCCTACCTCTTCAGCGGGCCACGGGGGACGGGCAAGACGTCCACGGCCCGCGTCCTGGCCAAGGTGCTCAACTGCGCCGCGCCCACCGCCGACGGCGAGCCGTGCGGCGAGTGCGAGCCGTGCGTGGCGGTCGCCGAGGGCCGTGTCACCGACTGGCTGTTCGAGCAGGATGCGGCCTCCAAGAGCAAGGTCGACGACATGCGGGACCTGCTCGACCGCGTGCCGCTGGGCACATCGGGCAAGCGCCGGGTCATCATCCTCGACGAGGTGCACATGCTGAGCCAGGGCGCCGAGAACGCCCTCCTCAAGACCCTCGAGGAGCCGCCAGAGCACGTGGTGTTCGTGCTCGCCACCACCGACCCGCAGAAGGTCCGCCCCACCATCATCAGCCGCACCCAGCGCTTCGACTTCCGCCTGCTGCCGCCCGACCTGCTCGCCGACCACGCCCGCCACGTCATCGCCGACGCCGGCCTGGACCTCGACCCCGAGACCGTCGAGCGCGCCGTCGACCACGTCGTCCGCAGCGGCGCCGGGTCGGCCCGCGACATGCTCTCGGCGCTCGACCAGGTGGCGGCCCTGGGCGACGTGCTCGACGAGCCCGAGCCGGTCGACGCTGTGCTGGACGCGCTGTGCGAGCGCGACGCCGGCCGGGTGCTGGTGGCGGTCGCTGACGCGCTGGCGGCGGGGCGCGACCCCCGCACGCTCGGCGAAGAGCTGATCGCCGGGATGCGCGACGCCTTCCTGGCGGTGATGGGCGCCGCCGACGAGCACCTGCCGCCGGCGCGGCGGGAGCGCGCCGCTCGCGTGGGCGAGCGCCTGGGGCCGGCCGGGCTCACCCGGGGCCTCGATGTGCTGGGCGAGGCGCTGGTCGAGCTCGCCCGGAAACCCGACCCGCGCGTCGTGGTCGAGGTGGCCCTCGTTCGCCTCACCCAGCCCGCCACGGACCGCACCCTCGACGCCGTCCTCGACCGGCTCGACCGCCTCGAGCGGAGCGTGGCCGGCACCGGGGTCGCCGGCGGTCCCGGGGCTCCCGGCCGGGCACCGGAGTCGCCGGGCGAGGGCGGTCCGGCGGCCGCCGCCCGCGCCGCCCTGTCCCGCCGGCGAGCCAGCGAGGCCCCAGAGGCCGACGAGGCCCAGGCCGCGGGCCCGACCTCGTCTGGTGCCGCCTCCCCGGGCGGTACACCCACGCTGGGCGCCGTCAGGCGGGACGAGGCCGGGCAGGCCGCCCCCCAAGAGGCCGCGCCCTCGGCACCTCCCCCCGCCACGGCAGAAGGCGCCGAGCCGCGGGTGCCCAGCCACGACGAGATCGCCGCCGCCTGGGCCGACTCGGTGTTGGCCGGCCTGCCGCGATCGGCTCGCAAGTACTGGCTCGGCGGGCGGTGGGTCGAACCGGACACCGACGCCACACGCTTCGCCGTATCCAACGCGTGGCACCAGCAGTACTGCGACGAGACACGCGGTGCGGTCGAGGAGGCGCTGCGGGCCCACTTCGGTCACCCGGTGGCGGTCAGGGTGGTGGTCGAGGGCGAACCGCCCGGCAACCCGGGCCCCGCCGAGGAGACCGCCGACGACGGCGAGCACATCGACCCGGACGAGCTGCGTGACGCCGACGACGTCGCGACGAGCGGCGTCGACCTCGTCGTCCGCACGTTCGGCGGCGGGGAGCTGGTCGAGGAGGAGACATGACGGACGATCCCTCCGGTCGCCACGGCGGTCTGGGTGACCTCGGCGGGCTGCTCGAGTCGGCCCAGGAGGCCCTCGCCGCTCAGGCGCAGGCCGCCGAGGAGGTGGTCGTCGGCAGCGCCGGCGGCGGTGTGGTGACCGTCGAGATGGCCGGGACGGGCGAGGTGCGGTCGATCACCCTGGCACCCGAGGTGGTCGACCCCGACGACATCGAGATGCTGCAGGACCTGATCGTCGCCGCCATCCACGACGCCGGCCGCCAGGTCACCGCCCGGCAGCGCGAGGCCCTTGGGGCCTTGGGCGGCCTCGACCTCGGGGGGCTCGGCGAGATGCTCGGTGGCCTCGGCCCTGGCACCGCCACCGATCCCGGCACCGGCACCGATCCCGGTGCCGAGCCGGACCAGCCGTAGGCGCACGCGGGTGGCCGTGTACGCGGGTCCGGTCCAGGACCTCATCGACGAGCTCGGGCGGCTGCCCGGCATCGGGCCCAAGTCCGCGCAGCGCATCGCTTTCCACCTGCTCAAGCTGTCCAAGACCGACGCCCTCCGGCTGGCACGCGCCATCACCGAGGCGAAGGACAAGGTGGCCTTCTGCCAGACCTGCTTCAACGTGGCCGAGGGTGACCTCTGCGGCATCTGCGCCGATGACCGGCGCGAGGCAACCGTGGTCTGCGTCGTCGAGGAGCCGCGCGACCTGGTGGCCGTCGAGAAGACCGGCGAGTTCCACGGCCGCTACCACGTGCTGCAGGGCGCCATCAGCCCGATCGAGGGCGTCGGGCCCGAACAGCTCCGGGTTCGTGAGCTGCTCGACCGGATCGAGCGCGAGGGCATCGCCGAGGTCATCCTCTGCACGAACCCCAACCTCGAGGGCGAGGCGACGGCGATGTACCTGGGCCGGCTCCTCAAGCCCCTCGGCCTGCGCGTGACCCGCCTCGCCAGCGGGCTGCCGGTGGGCGGCGACCTCGAGTACGCCGACGAGCTGACCCTCGGGCGGGCGCTGGAGGGGCGGCGCGATGTCGAGGTCTAGCGCTCCCCTCCCCAGCTTCCCCAGCAACAGTCCGCGTGCCCAGGTGCGCCGGCCCGACGATCGAGGCGGGCGGACGGGACCGACCATCGGACCGGCACACCTGGGAACGCCAACCACCCTTTCCCGCAGCAACTTTGCGCGCACGTTACACCTGTAACGGCCCGCGTGCGAATAGCTCGCTCTCTGTGGTCATTTCCGCACCTGGAGTCTAGAAGTCCAGGCGACGGGCCACCGCTAGGGTCGGGGCCATGGACTTCGCCCTGAGCCCCCGGGCCGAGGAGCTGCGCAAGCGGCTCGAGGCCTTCATGGACGAGTGCGTCTATCCGAACGAGGCGCTCCACCGCCGCCAGATCGCCGAGTCCGATGATCCCCATGCTCACGCCCCCGTCCTCGACGAGCTCAAGGCCGAGGCGCGCGACCGCGGCCTGTGGAACCTCTTCCTGCCGCACGCCACGGAGTGGACCGAGGGCCTCTCGAACCTCGACTACGCCCCACTCGCCGAGATCACGGGGCGCAGTCCGATCGCCCCGGAGGCCCTCAACTGCGCGGCGCCCGACACCGGCAACATGGAGATCCTCACCATGTTCGGCACCGATGAGCAGAAGGAGCACTGGCTGCGCCCCCTGCTCGAGGGGGAGATCCGGTCGTGCTTCGCCATGACGGAGCCCGCCGTGGCCAGCTCCGACGCCACCAACATCTCGCTGCGCATCGAGCGTGACGGCGACGTCTACGTGCTCAACGGGCGCAAGTGGTGGATCAGCGGCGCAGCCCGCGAGCGCTGCAAGGTGGCCATCGTGATGGGCAAGTCCGACCCGGAGGCGCCGCCCCACCGCCAGCAGTCGATGATCCTCGTGCCGCTCGACACGCCGGGGCTGACCAACCTGCGCAGCCTTCCCGTGTTCGGCTACCAGGACAACGAGGGCCATTGCGAGCTGGTCTTCGACGATGTCCGGGTGCCGGCCGGCAACCTGTTGGGCGAGGAGGGCGGCGGGTTCGCCATCGCCCAGGCCCGGCTCGGCCCCGGCCGCATTCACCACTGCATGCGCGCGATCGGGGTCGCCGAGCGGGCGTTGGAGCTGATGTGCCGGCGGGTGCGCGAGCGCACGGCGTTCGGCGGGCCGCTGTCGGAGCAGGGCGTGATCCAGCAGTGGATCGCCGACAGCCGCATCGAGATCGAGCAGGTGCGGCTGCTGGTGCTGAAGACCGCGTGGCTGATGGACACGGTCGGCAACAAGGGCGCACGGATCGAGATCTCGGCGATCAAGGTGGCGGCCCCCAACGTGGCCCTGCGGGTGATCGACCGGGCGATCCAGGCCCACGGCGCCCTGGGCGTGTCGGACGACGCCCCGCTGGCCTCGATGTACGCGCACGTCCGCACGCTGCGGCTGGCCGACGGCCCCGACGAGGTGCACCGCATGTCCGTGGCCCGGCGCGAGCTGCGCAAGCACGAGGCTCCAGGATGAGCGGTACCGTGCGGCGCCTGCTCGTCGGACTGGCAGTGATCATGCTGCTGGCGGCGGGGTGTGGCGACGATGGCGGGAGCGCCGACGAGGGCGGGAGTGCCGACGGCGACGAGAACAGCGAGGCCGGCGAGGCCCGCAACGACGCGGACAGCGCGGTGGTCCAGGAGTTCTGCACGGGCTTCGGCGAGTGGGTTGAGCAGTACGCCGACGTGGATCCCCTGGAGGATCCGGAGGCGCTCGACGAGGCGATCGCGGAGTTGCGCCAGCTCGATCCCCCCGACGAGCTGGCCGAGGACTACGGCGTCGTCATCGACGGGTTCCAGGCGCTCGCCGACATCGACATGACCGACGAGGAGGCGCTGGCCGAGGTCCAGGAGGAGTTCGCTGGCGCAGAGGGTGCGTTCAGCGCCGTGCAGGGATTCCTGGACGAGGAGTGCTGATCGCGCCGACCCTGGGGTTCCCGAGGCAATAACGAACGCCATCCTGGGCCCGAGGCAGTAACGAACGGTATCCGTGCGCCATTGCCTCGAGTCCTCTCGACCGTTCGCTCATGCCTCGTCACCCCCCGCGATGCACCACGAGGCTGACGCGGGTCCCGTCGGGTGACGGGCTGAAGGCGACCTCGTCGGCCAGGGTGCGCATGAGGGCGATGCCGAGGCCGCTCTCGTGGCGCAGGCGCCGGGGATCGGTGACGGCGGGCAGCGCCTCGACTCCCTCGGGATCGAATCCGGCGCCGCGGTCGGTGATCTCGACGCGCACCTCCCGGTCGTCGATGACGCAACGCACGATCACGGGCCCCTCCGACCAGCTCGTTCCGTGGGCGGTGATGGCGTTGGCGCAGGCCTCGGTGACGGCGATCTTCAGGTCGTCGAGGCGGGCGGGGCCCAGCCCCGGTGCCAGCGAGTCGACGGTGGCGTCGACCACGAGGCGCACGAGCGAGAGGTAGGCGGGGCGGGCCGGGATCGCAAGCTCCACGACCCTCATGGGCTCATGCGGCGACGGCGTCGTCGAGGGAGGCGTGCAGGGGGACGGCGCGGTCGAGGCCCGTGATCTCGAACAGACGCCGGATGCGGGCCTCGGTGCAGACCAGACGCAGGTCACCGTCGTGGGTGCGGGCGCGCTTGAGTGCGCCGACGATCGTGCCCAGCCCGGTCGAGTCGAGGAAGTCGACCCCCTCGAGGTCGAGCACCAGGCGGGCGGAGCCCTCGCCCACGAGCCCGATCAGGAGCTCGCGCAGCGTCGGCGACGTGGCCACGTCGAGCTCTCCGTAGACGGACACGACGGTCCATCCTGCGATCTCGGACACCTCGGTGCGCAGCTCCATGGGCCGCCGACGATAGTGCCTAGCCGACGGCCTCGGCCGTGACACGCGTGGAATTCCAGGGGCGTAATCTGGGCTTGGCTATGACCCTCGTCGACGTCCCGTCCCCGGTCGGCCCGATCCTCGGCGCCGACGGCGCCGATCCGGCGGGCGGTCTGCTCGCGGCACTGGCCGGCCGGGCACCCGCGGTCGACACGGACGGCGCCGACACCAGCCCGTCGGGACTGGTGGACCTGCAACGGGTGCCGCCCCGCCCGGCCCGGCGGGGAGAGCTGGCGCGGCCGCTGCCGCCGGCCGTCGCCGACCGGTTGGGCGTGCCCGACCTGTGGTCGCACCAGGCTGAGGCCATCGATCTCGCCCGGTCCGAGCGGTCCGTGGTCGTGGCCACCGGCACCGCCTCGGGCAAGTCGCTGTGCTACCAGGCCCCGATCGCCGAGGCTGCCCTGGCGCCCGTGAGGCGGGGCACGGCACTGCTGGTGTTCCCGACCAAGGCCCTGGCCCACGACCAGCTACGCATGCTGGTGGAGCGCCGCTTCCCCCGGGTGGTTGCCGGGGCCTACGACGGCGACACCGGCCCCGAGGAGCGGGCGTGGATCCGGCGCCACGCAACGGCGGTGCTCACCAACCCCGAGATGCTGCACAGCGGCATCCTGCCTCACCACGATCGGTGGGCCACGTTCCTCAGCCGCCTGCGCTACGTGGTCGTGGACGAGCTGCACGCCTTCCGGGGCATCTTCGGCAGCCACGTCGCCCACGTCCTGCGCCGGCTGCGGCGGCTGGCGGTCCGGTACGGCGCGGATCCCACGTTCGTGTGCTGTTCGGCGACCGTCGGCGAGCCCGAGACGCTGGCCTCGGCCCTCTGCGGCGTGCCGGTCGAGCCCGTCACCGACGATGGCTCCCCACAGGGGGAGCGGCTCGTGGCCATGTGGAGGCCGGCGCCCCTCGACGAGCAGGTCGGCGCTCGAGCCTCCAGCAACGCCGAGACCGCCGGGCTGGTGGCGGCGCTGGTCGCCGGCGGCCACAAGACGATCGCCTTCTGTCGCAGTCGACGGGCCACCGAGGTCGTCGCCGCCGATGCCCGGAGGCGCCTCCCTCCGGGGCGCCGGGGGCGGGTGATGCCGTACCGCGGCGGCTACCTGGCGGCCGAGCGCCGTGAGATCGAGGAGCACCTGTTCGGCGGGCGCCTCGACGGGGTCGTGGCCACGAGCGCGCTCGAGCTGGGCATCGACGTGGGCGGGCTCGACGCCGTGGTGCTCAACGGGTTCCCGGGCACGATCGCCTCGTTCTGGCAGCAGGCCGGGCGGGCCGGGCGCTCGGGTCGACCGTCGGCCGCCGTGCTCGTGGCCGGCGCCGATCAGCTCGACCAATGGCTGGCGTGCCATCCCCACGAGCTGCTGCAGCGCCCGCCGGAACCGGCGGTGATCAATCCCGCGAACCCGTACGTCGCCGACGCCCACCTGCGCTGCGCCGCGCACGAGATGCCCCTCACCCATGCCGACGAGCGCTACTGGTCCGGGTTGCTGGACGACGTGGTGCTGCGCCTGGCGCGCGCCGACGACGTGGTCGTGCGCGAGCGGCCTCGGGGCCGGGGGCCGCAGGCGTTGTACGCGGGCGGGGGCTGGCCGGCCCACGGCGTGGGCCTGCGGGTCGGCGCGGGCGGCGAGGTGAGCATCCGGACAGCCGAGGGCGAGGCCGTCGGCACCGTCGAGGTGGCACGCGCCTGCGAGCAGGTGCACCCGGGCGCCTCCTATCTGCACGCTGGCCAGCACTGGCGCGTCGTGGACCTCGACCTCGACGGACGCTGTGCGCTGGTCGAGCCCGACGACGGCTCGACCTACACCCTGCCCCGCACCGACATCGACATCAGGATCGTAGGGCGCGACGCGCGGCGCCGGGTCGGTGCCCTGGAGGTGGGGCTCGGTGCCGTCGAGGTGCACCAGCAGGTGACGGGGTACCAGCGCAAGGCGGCGCTCACCGGTGAGTCGCTCGGCGTGACGCCGCTCGACCTGCCCCGCTCGACGCTGTGCACCCGGGCGTTCTGGTACCTCGTGCCGGAGGAGGTGCTGGCAGAGGCGGGCATCGACGGGCGCCACGCGCCGGGGGCGCTGCACGCCGCCGAGCACGCCGGCATCGGCGTGCTGCCACTGTTCACGATCTGCGACCGCTGGGACGTGGGCGGGGTGTCGACCCCTTACCAGGCCGATCTGGCGGCAGCGGCGATCGTGATCTACGACGGCTACCAGGGCGGTGCCGGCGTCGCCGAGCTGGGATACGAGGCGGCGCCGCGCCATCTGGACGCCACGGCCGAGATCATCGAGTCGTGCCCGTGCGCCTCCGGCTGCCCGTCGTGCGTGCAGTCGCCCAAGTGCGGCAACGGCAACGAGCCGCTCGACAAGGCGGCGGCGCTGGCGCTGCTGCGGTCCGCTCTGCGGTCCCGGCACTAGCCGCTTCATCGCTCGACCCGCATGGTGGCCTCGGCATCGAGGCCGACGTCGCCCACCACCGCCCCGACCAGCGGGACCGCCGTGGGTGCCTCGTAGTGGACGACGACCCTGGCCCGGCCACCCACGTCACCCCGCTCGACGACGTCGATGTCGAGCCGGTCGACAGCCAGCGGGCCGGCCTCCTCGGCGGCGCGCCGGGCAGCCGCGGGGTCGGCGTCGACCGCGGCGGCGCGCACGGCCTCCCGGGCGGCGTGGGTCACGAGGATCTGGTCGCGCGCCACCGCTGCCGCCTGCAGGATGGCCAGGAGCAGGCCAGCCACAAGCGGGAGCACCAGCGCCAGCTCGACCGTGGCCTGCCCGACGTCGCAACTAGGCGGCCGGAAGCTGGGCCAGGGCCGCCGTCTGTGCACTACACGCTTCCGGTCAGCTTGTCGACCACCGACTCGAACAGGTCGGTGAAGCTGCCGGTCTGCGACGCCCAGGCGATGACGCCGAGGGCGATGCCGCCGGCGGCGAGGATCACGAGGCCGTACTCGGCCGTGCCCTGACCGCGGTCGTCGGCCAGTCGCCGTCGCGCCCGGTCGGCGAGGTGGGCCAACAACAGGCGGGTGTGCATGAGGGGGAGCAGGAACATGTCGACCTCCAGGTCGTCGTGCGTTTGGCGTGATGTCAGGGGCTCAGCGAGCCGAACGATCCCGCCAGGAGCGGGACGACGGTGAGCAGCGCGAACGCCGGCAAGGTGGTGAGCACGAGGGGGAAGAGAAGGGTGACCGGGAGGCGTCGCGCCGCCTCCTCGGCCTGGCGGCGCCGCCGGAGCCGGCTCTCGAGGGCCACCCGCTCGAGCGCCGGGGTCAGGGGTGTGCCGTAGCGGTCGTGGGCGGCCAAGGCATCCATCAGGGGTCGGGCCGGGGGGCCGGCGACCTCGACGAGAGAGCCGAGCGCCCCGGCGGTGGTGCCGCCCCGTTCGATGTGGACGGCGGCCCGCTCGAGGGCGACGCCCAGCGGTCCGCCGGGCCGGCGGCGGATGGCGCACAGTGCCGCGGCGATCGGGAGGCCGGCCATGGCGGTCAGCGCCAGAAGGTCGACCACGTCGGGGAGCTGATCGGTCACCGCCGCCTCGTGGGCCCGACGCGCCCGCCGGGTGGCCAGGGCGGGGGAGAGCACCGCCCAGGCCCCCGGCACCACGGCGAGCGGTGGCGCCCAGGGAGCCAGCGCCGCCGTGGCGAGCACGGCCCAGCCGACGCGACGATCGGCTTCAGGATCGTCCGGTCGCCCGGCCCGGCGTCGCAGCCAGCCACCGAGGCCGGCGACGGCCGCGACGGCGGCCCTGCCCACGGCGGCGAGCGGCCAGCCGGTGGTGCGGGCCTCGCTCGCGGCGGCCGCCGGTCGCGGCCCCGGGAGGCGCGTCGGCCGGCGCCGCTCGCCCAGCACGAGGGCCACGGCGGCCGCCCACGCCAGCCCGAGGGATAGCGCGATCATGGGTCGGCCCCCCGGGTCAGGCGTGCCATCCACCAAGCACCGAGAGCGTTGAGCCCCAGCCCCGCCGCCAGGCAGACCCAGCCGGCGGTTGTCCGGAGCAGAAAGCGAGCGGCCGCGGCGTCGGTCATGGCCAGGAGGACGGCGAACGCCAGCGGCGCCAGCGACAGCACGACGGCGCTGGTGCGTGCCTGCGACG
>DASQUY010000236.1:0-6429 GCA_035641055.1 Acidimicrobiales bacterium
CGGCCGCGTGACGCAGACCGGCACGACCGCCGACGTCACCCGCCACCCCCGCTCCCCCTACGTGGCAGAGCTGGTGGGGGTCAACCTGCTCCACGGCCGCGCCGCCGGCGAGCACATCGTGCGCCTGGCCGGCGGCGCCGAGCTGGTGCTGGCCGACCGCCTGCCGGGCCAGCCCGGCAGGCCGGGCGAGCCGGGCGGCGAGGTGGCCGTGGCGCTGCGGCCGCAGGCGATCACCCTCCACCCGGCGAGGCCCGAGGGCAGCGCCCGCAACTGCTGGGCGGCGACGGTCGGCGACGTCGAGGCCGACCGAGACCGCGTGCGCGTGCAGCTCGACGGGCCTGTCCCGGCCGTCGCCGAGGTCACCCCGGCGGCGGTGGCGGAACTCGGGCTCGCTCCCGGAACGCCGGTGTGGGCCTCGGTGAAGGCGGTCGATCTGACGGCCTACGAGCGCTGACCCGCCCTCACCCTCGTTCTGGGCGGCGCCGACGATCCCTGCATGCGCACCCGGCCCGATCTCGTCGACCTCGCCCATCCGGACGCCACCGACGCGGCGCTGACGGGCCACCCTGAGCCGTGACGGTTTAGGGATTCCTCCGATGCGAGGGCCGGGCAGCCGGGCGCATCGTCGTGCCGTGCGGCGGGTCCTCGTGGACATCGGGCGGGATGGTGACGGCCGCGTCGTCGGCCAGGTCACGCGCCTCGGGCGTGCGCCCGAGCGTTTCACCGGATGGCTGGAGCTGCTCCACCTCCTCGAGGACCACGCGGACGGAATGACCACCCAGAAAGAAAGAACAGACACATGAAACCGATACGGCGGAGCGGAAGCGCCCTGCTCGCGGCGGGCGTAGCTACGACCAGTTTGCCCTGGGGCGGGTGTGGCGAACGTCATGCCGCGTCCGTGTCACGTGGCCGAGAACGGATCGGCGGCGGGGCCGACGATCCCTGCATGCGCACGCGGCCCCATCTCGTCGATCTCGCTGACCCGGACGCCGCCGATGCGGCGCTGACGGGCGCGAAGGCCGCCAACCTCGCCCTCGCCCGGCGAGCCGGGCTCCCCGTGCTGCCCGGCATGGTGCTCACCACCGCCTGGGACTCGTGGGGGTGGTCGCACCCGTCCCGGCTGCACGACGGCGACGGGGCGAGCAGCCACCCGGCGGCGACGGCCTGGCGCCGGATGTCCGACGGCGGCCGCCGCTCGGTCGTGGTCCGGTCGTCGTCGACGACCGAGGACGGCGACGGCTCGTCCCTGGCCGGCGTCTTCACCTCGGTGCTCGACGTGGGCGACTGGCCGTCGTTCGTGCGGGCGGTGGACGAGGTGCTCGCCTCGGCCCAGCGTGGATCCACGGTCGGGGCGCCCATGGCGGTCTTGGTGCAGCGGCAGCTCACTCCCGCCCGGGGTGGCGTTCTCTTCACGGCCGACCCCGTCGGCGGACGCCGCGACCGACTGCTCGTCTCCGCCTGCGACGGTGGTCCCGACCGGCTGGTGAGCGGGATCGAGTCCGGCCGGACCGCCGTGCTGTCGCGCCGGGGTCGCGTCGTCGACGCCGAGGCCAGCGCGCCCGCCCCGCGGGCCGATCTCCGCCGGCTGGCCCGGCTGGCGGCCCGGGCGGAGGCCGCCTTCGGCGGCCCCCAGGACATCGAGTGGGCCGTAAACGGCGACGCCACCCTCTGGCTGCTCCAGAGCCGGCCGATCACGACGCCGACGGGCAGGCCGACCGGCCCCGTGCTGGGCGCCGGTCCCCTGGCCGAGACCTTCCCCGAACCCCTGAGCCCCCTCGAGGCCGACCTGTGGCTGGCGCCGCTGCGCGAGGGCCTGGAGCAGGCGCTCCTCCTCACCGGCGCGGCGTCGACCCAGGAACTGCGGCGCTCGCCGGTGGCCCGGCAGGTCGACGGCTGGGCGGTCGCCGACCTGGAGGCCCTGGGGACGGTCCCGAGGCGCCACCGCATCCTGCGCAAGATCGATCCCCGGCCGGGCGCCCGACGCCTGCGGGCCGCCTGGCGGGTCGGCCGGCTGGCGCGGGCGCTGCCGGCAATCGCCCGGGACGTGATCACCCAGGTCGACGGCGACCTGCTCGACGTGCCGCCGCTCGACGAGCTGGGCAACGCAGCTTTGCTCGCCGTCCTCGACAACGGACGCACGGCGCTACGGGCGCTGCACGGTTACGAGGCGCTGGCCGGAATGCTCGTGCCCACGGGCACGGCAGGAGTCACGGCGGCGTCGATCGCCCTGTCGGCCCTGGCCGAGGCCCGGGCGGAGGCCGTCGACATCGACGACCTCACCCGGCGCGACCCCGTGGTCCTGGCGTTGACGCCGCCACGGATCGGCCCCGGCGCCGGCATCTCGACCTTCGATCTCCGCGGCCGGACGGCGGGACCGGGGGGTGCCGCCTCTCCAGGCACCAACTCGGCACAGGGGCCGCGGATCGGGGCGCCGGCGGCGAGGGCGGAGCCGCCGCGCCCCGACTCACAGTTGGGACCCGCTTGCAGTAACGACATGGCCGTCGTCCGCGAGGCCCTGCGCCTCCGGGCCCGCTGGGTCCAGGAGCTGACCGCCCGCGCGGCCTGGCTGCTGGGCTGCCGGCTTGTGGCCGTCGGGGTGATGCCCAGCCCGAGCGGCTGTGGGAGCGGGAATCATGTTGAGGCCGGCGTGCGGCTCCTGACGCTCGACGAGCTGCGGGCGACGGCGACCCACCGGACGGTCCCGGACGAACTCGCGGCCCGCACGGACCCCGCCGAGGCGCCGCGACCGCTGCCCGCCCGGTTTCGGCTGACAACGGAGGGGCGGCCGCTGGCCGAGCTGCCGGCGCTGCGGGCATCCGACCAGAACCGAGCGGGCGCCGGCGGCGGGGTCGGGATCGGGCCGGCGCACGTCGGCCACGTCGGTGACGACCCACCGGCGGGGGCGGTGCTGATCGTCACCCACCTCGATCCCCGGCTGGCGGCGACGATCCCGCAGCTCGCGGGGCTGGTGGCGGAGACCGGCAGCCCGCTCAGCCACCTGGCCATCCTGGCCCGGGAGCACGGCGTGCCGACCGTGGTCGGCGTCTCGGGTGCGACCACGAGGTACCGCCCTGGGCAGCGCCTGGAGGTCGACGGCACGGCGGGGACCGTCAGCGTGGTCGAGGAGCCGGCCGGGGCTGCCCCCACCTTCGCCCCCGGCGGCTCCGACCACCCCGTCACCCCCGAACCTGCAGGCGACGTCGAGATCGGAGCCCCCCGATGACCACCCGCTTGATCCGCCTCGTGCTCGGCGGCCTGACGCTCGCCGCCTCGGGCGCGTACACGTTCGTCTACCTGTACCGGTGGGAGTGGAACCGGGCGCTCATATCGGCCGCGATCTTCATCGCAGCCGAGGTCGCGGTCGTGGCGTGGCTCCTGGCCGATCGCCTCAAGCTGATCGCGCGACGCCTCGATGCTCAGGAGGATGCGAGCCGCCGCCAGCACGCCGACCGCCTGCGTGAGACGGCTCCGCCGGCCCGGGTCAGCTTCGAGTGGCTGGCGCGGCCGCAGCACATGAACGTCTTCGTCCCCGTGCTCATGGGGGCCGGTGTGGTGATGTCCGGCCTGGCCTGGATCGTCGAGCGCCTGGCGCGGGCGACGGTCCGCCCAGTGGCCGAGCGGGGCCTGGCGGCCCGCCTCGATTGCCTTGCTCTGCCCCCGGCCGGCTTCCTGGCAGGCCACGAGGACCCCGTCGACCTGCTGCGGGGCCCGCTCCGGAGGCCCTGATGTCCCGGGCTCCGGTGAAGAGCATTGCCGTACTGGGGTTCGTGGTGGCGGGCGTGCTGGGGTCGCTCGGGCTGGCCGAGCTGACCCAGAACCGCCCCGACCCCGTGGCGCCCGGCACGGCGACGGTGGTGACCTTCGACGTCGCCACGCGGGACTATTCGCGGGGCGACGACGCTGCCGCCCGGGCCCTGTGGGCGGTGTGCTCGGCCACGGTCGGCGGCGACGTCGACGTGCCGACGGCCGCGACCAATGCGCCGGGCTACACGTTCACCATCTCCCCCGCGATCGGCGGGAACGGGCGCAAGCGCCTGATGGGCTGCCTCGAGGATGCCACGTTGGACCGGGTCGTGGGCCACGTGCAAACGATCACAAGCGCGGGCTGACCGGGGCGCACTCGGGCCGTTCACGCTGGATCTGGCGCCCCAGGCTCGTAGGATTGTGCCTGTGCCCGAGCCTCCAACCGTTGGCCGGCGTCCGATCGAGATCGTGCCGTCGGTCCTGCCGGCTGATTTCTCGCGCCTCGGGGACGAGGTCATGGCCCTGGAGAAGGCCGGCGCCGACCGGATCCAGTGGGATGTCATGGACGGGCAGTTCGTTCCCAACTTGACGTTCGGCCCCGACGTCATCGCCGCCTGCCGACCGCATGCCAGCCTGCCGTTTGAGGCGCACCTCATGGTCGAGGACCCCGACGCCCTGGCGGACCGCTACGTGGAGGCCGGGTGCACACGGCTCATCGTGCACGCCGAGGCCCCGCGCCACCTGCACCGGTCCCTCGGCCACGTACGCGAGCTCGGCGTTGAAGCCGGGGTGGCGCTCAACCCCGCCACGCCCGCCGACGCCGTCGCCCACGTGCTCGACCTGTGCTCACTGGTGCTGGTGATGACCGTCAACCCGGGCTTCGGGGGGCAGGACTACCTGGCGACGATGGAGCCCAAGATCGCCGCCGTGCACCGCATGATCACCGATGGTGGCTGGGAGTGTGATGTCGAGGTCGACGGTGGCATCGGCCCCGCGACCGTGGAGCGCGCCGCAGGCGCTGGCGCCAACGTCCTGGTCGCCGGCTCGGCGCTCTACCGAGACCCGCTGGGACTGGAGCACGCGGTGACCGAACTGCGCGCCCTGGCCAGAGGGAGCTCCCTGAGCAAAGGAGAGTGAGTCCATGTCCGAGGAGAAGGAAAGCCTCTTCGACAAGGCCAAGGAGACCGCGAGCGATCTGAAGGGCAGGGTCACGGGCGGAGGCGAGGGAGGCGACGATGGCCTCCTCGGCAAGGCCAAGGACCTTGCCGGCGGTGTCAAGGAGAAGGTCTCCGGCGTCTTGCAGAAGAACGAGGAGAAGATCGACAGCGGCATCGACAAGGCCGCTGACTTCGTCGACGGCAAGACCAAGGGCAGGTTCAGCGAGCACATCGGGAAGGCGAAGGGTGCGGCCCATGGCGGCGTCGGGAAGCTGGCCGGCAAGGGCGGCACTGACGGCGAACGCGGCGAGGGCGGCAGCAAGGCCAGTGGCGAGTCCGGTGAGGCCGGCGGCCAAGGGGGTACGGCCGGCGGCGAGGCCGCTGGAGGCGGAGAGGCCGGCGAGGGTACCGGCGAACCCACCCAGTAGCCGCTTTCTACTCGTTCTTCGTTCTCGGTCCGGGATGGTGGCCAGGCAACCATCCCGGACCGAGGACGTTGGCTAGATCATCTCGCCGCGCTTGACGATCACGTTGTCGATGATGCCGTAGTCCTTGGCCTGCTCGGCGGTGAACCACCGGTCCCGCTCGAAGTCGCCTTGGATCTGCTCGACGGTCTGGCCCGTGTGGTGGGCGATGCGCTCGGCCATGAGCTGCTTGACATAGGTCAGCTGCTCGGCCTGGATGGCGATGTCGGCGGCTTGGCCGCGGAACCCGCCCATGGGCTGGTGCATCAGGATGCGGGCGTGGGGCAGGGCGTACCGCTTGCCCTTGGCGCCGGCGCACAGCAGGAACTGGCCCATGGAGGCGCCCAGGCCCATGCACACGGTCGCCACGTCGGGCTCGACGAACTGCATGGTGTCGTAGATGGCCATGCCCGCCGTGACCGAGCCGCCGGGGCTGTTGATGTACAGCCAGATGTCCTGATCGGACTCCTCGCCCGCGAGGTGCAGCAGCTGGGCGCACACCACGTTGGCGAGCTCGTCGTCCACCTCCGTGCCCAGGAAGATGATGCGCTCGCGGAGGAGCCGGTTGAAGATCTCGTGGACGGGGCTTACGGCGGTGACGGTCTGCGCGGTCGGGAGGATCAAGCTCACGGCGCCTGAGGCTAGCGGCGCCCGGCACGGCTCCGGTCCCGACCATCGACCCCGGGCCTTGCCGTCGCCGCTGGACTCACACCCCTCGTCTTCCGGACGCCGGTGCGGTAGAAATCGGGGTGGCGGGACGCGAACGCACCGGCGCAAGGCCGGAGGGAGGTGACCGACATGGGACTCCTCGACAAGCTCAAGGGCGTCTTCGGTCAGCAAGCCGACAAGGCGGATACCGCGACCGATCGGGGCGCTGAGGCCGACGACGACAAGACGAGCGGGCAGCACACGGGGCCGACCGACGAGGGCGCTGACACCGCCCGCTCGAGCATCGACGAGCTCCGCGACGACGAGGGCGGTACCCAGACGTAGTGCCAGCGGTGGCGGGGCTCGTCGAGACCCGCCCACCGCGGTGAACCAGTAGGGCGGAAGCCTCGGCGCCG
>DASQUY010000237.1:0-11011 GCA_035641055.1 Acidimicrobiales bacterium
GTTGAACTTCGTGTTCAAGCCCCGCTCCGCCGCCGAGTGGCTCTCCCTGTTCGGCGGGTGACGACCTCGGAACGCCAGGCGGCGCCGGCGCCGCTGCCGCCGTTCGACGCCGTCAGCCTCGACGTCGGCGGGGTGCTGGTCGTGCCCGACCACGGGATGCTCGGGCACGCGCTGGCCCGGGCGGGCATCCCCCACGACCGCGAGCAGTTCTTCGAGGGGCACTACCGGGCGATCGCGGAGGTCGACCGCTGCCGGTCCCGTCCCGAGCACTTCGGCGACTACACGCGCGGGTTCATGCAGGCCGTCGGAGTGCCCGACGAGTACCTGGAGGCGGGGGCGACGGCGCTGGCGCCGGTGCTGGTGCCGCCGGTGTGGTGCCAGCGGATCCCGGGCGCGGTGGCGGCGGCCCACCGGCTCGCCGAGTCGGGCCTGCGCCTGGCGGTCACCAGCAACGCCGACGGCACCGTGGCCGACGGCCTCCGCCGCCACGAGATCGCCCAGGTCGGCGAGGGGCCGGGGCTGGCGGTCGAGCACATCGGCGACTCCGGGGCGCTGGGCGTGGCCAAGCCCGATCCCGCCATGTTCCTGGCCACCGCCGAGGCCCTCGGGCTGGCGCCCGAGCGCATCTGCCACATTGGCGACAGCGCCGGCTACGACGCCGAGGGAGCCGCCAACGTGGGCATGGTGGCGGTCCACGTCGATCCGCTCGGCCTCTGCGTCGGCGACGGGAACCACCACCATGTGGCCTCGCTCGCCGACCTCGCCGACCGGGTGGCGGGACCGCCGGCCTGACCGTACGGTCGCGGTGACTCGTTCTGGGTGCAGCTACACGGCATATGACCGCATAGCTGCACCCAGTTCGCCTTGACCAACCCCGGGGGAGCGAGCCCACATGACCACGATCGTCGACCGCCAGCGCGTGACCGCCGCCCTGGACGAGGTGTGGGACGTCCTCTTCGGCCTTGCCGGCGAGCTCGACCCCGACGACTGGTCCCGACCGACGGCCTGCCCGAGCTGGTCGGTCCAGGACTGCTACAGCCACTGCCTCGGCACCGAGGCGCTGCTGCTCGACCGGCCCCTGCCCGATGTCGACCTGCCCGACAACCTGCCGCACGTGCGCAACGACATCGGCCGTATCAACGAGGTGTGGGTCACCCACTACCGGTCGATGTCGCCGCCTGAGGTGGTGGCCGAGTTCCGCCGGGCCGTCGACGAGCGCCGCCGGGCCCTGGCGGCCATGGACGACGCCGACTTCCTGGCGGAGTCGTTCACCCCGGCGGGGCCCGACACCTACGGGCGCTTCATGCGCACCCGCGTGATGGACCAGTGGATGCACGAGCAGGACGTGCGCGAGGCCGCTGGCCGGCCCGGTCACCTGGTGGGGTTGGCGCCGGAGCTGGCGCTCGACGAGGTGACGGCGGCGCTCGGCTACGTCGTCGGCAAGAAGGCCGCCCTGCCGGCGGGGTCGAGCGTGCGCTTCGAGCTGACCGGCGACCTCGCCCGGCGCATCGACGTCAAGGTGGGCGATCGGGCGCGGGTGGTCGAGGCGCTGGCCGGCACGCCGACGGTGTCGCTCACGCTGCCGGGCGAGCGGTTCATGCGGCTCTGTGGGGGCCGGGTGGCAGACGGGGCCGCCGAGGCGGCCGCCGATGCCGACGTGCACGTCGGCGGCGACGCCGAGCTCGGCGCGCGGCTGCTCGCCGAGCTGGGCTTCATGATCTGAGCGATCTGGCCCCGGCCGTCCCCGGGTCGGTGCTGGAGGTCGTATCCTCGCGGGTGGTGGGGATTGCTGACCGGTTCAGGGAGGCGGCGGAGGCCGCCCGGGCCAAGCTCCAGGAGCATGGCGTCATCCAGGACGCCGATGCGATCCACGGCGTGCACGCCGTCGATCCGCACCCGCACGACCTCGACGTCGCCAAGCGGGCCATGGAGCTGGGCGCTCCCGACCCCTACTCGCTGATCACGCACGACGAGGTGGTGGCGCTCACGGGAATACCGGTCGGTGGTCCCTCGCTCACCTACACCGACGACGATCTGGGGGTCCGGTTCGACGCCGAGGACGGTCATCATCAGAGGTGGTCGTTCGGCGTGCATGCCGGGCACGCCGTCGACGAGTCCACGCCGTTCGACCCTGTGAGCTGGTACGAGTGGATGGTGGCGCTGCTCGATGCCGCCGAGCCGGCCCCCGGCCTCGGCGACGCCGCCGTCTACCAGGACGGAATGCTCTACGTGCGGGGCGCCGGGCGGGCCTTCTACGTCTTGATCCAGGCGCCGGAGACCTCGCCGACGAAGCAGTGGGCCACGACGCTGGGGCAGCGGGTGCTCGAGCGGCTCGCGTCGGGCGAGGCCGGGTAGGCAGGCGGGCAGGGTCCTGGCGGCGTTCGAGGCCGAGGCCGTGGGGGGCCTGCGTGTCG
Organism: Acidimicrobiales bacterium; assembly: GCA_035641055.1. Taxonomy (GTDB): domain Bacteria; phylum Actinomycetota; class Acidimicrobiia; order Acidimicrobiales; family VFJN01; genus DASQUK01. The sequence goes on from DASQUY010000237.1 coordinate 2,415, forward strand.
CCTCGGCGCAGGGCCGTTGGGTGCTGGCCGCCACCGTCGGCGGCTCGGGCATCGCCTTCCTGGACTCGACCGTCGTGAGCGTGGCGCTGCCCCGCATCGGCGAGGACCTCGGGGCGAGCGTGGCCGGCCTCCAGTGGGTGCTCAACGGTTACCTGGTGGCGCTGTCCGCCCTCATCCTGCTCGGCGGCTCGCTCGGCGACCTGTACGGCCGCAAGCGGCTGTTCCAGTGGGGCGTCGTCGCCTTCGCCGCGGCCTCCGCCCTCTGCGGGGCGGCGCCCAACGTCGCCGCGCTCGTGGTCGCCCGCGTGGTCCAAGGCATCGGCGGCGCGCTCCTCACCCCCGCCAGCCTGGCCATCCTCGAGGCGAGCTTCCGGCCCGGCGACCGGGCACGGGCCATCGGCGCCTGGTCCGGGCTGTCGGGCGTGGCCTCGGCGATCGGACCGTTCGTCGGCGGATGGCTCGTCGACGCCGCCTCCTGGCGGTGGATCTTCCTCATCAACCTGCCGCTGTCGGCCGTCGTGGTGGGCATCGCCGCCCGGCACGTCCCCGAGTCGTTCGACCCCCAGGCGAGCCGCCGGGTGGACGTCCTCGGCGCCGTCCTCGTCGGCGGCGCCCTCGGTGCCCTGAGCTGGGGCCTGATCGGCGCCGGGGACGACGGCTGGGGCGCGCCGGTCGTCGTGGCGTCGCTCGTCGTCGGCGTCCTGGCGCTGGCGGGGTTCCTCGTCGTCGAAGCCCGCAGCGCCGACCCGATGCTGCCGCTCGACATCTTCAGGTCCGGCCAGTTCCGGGCCGCCAACCTGGTGACGGCGGCGGTGTACGCGGCGCTGGGCGGCGTGTTCTTCCTCCTCGTCCTGCAGTTGCAGGAGGTGCTCGGCTACTCGGCACTCGAGGCGGGGGCGGCGACCCTGCCGATCACGCTCCTGATGCTGGCGCTCTCGGCCCGCTCGGGGGCGCTGGCCGCCCGGATCGGTCCCCGGCTGCAGATGACCGTGGGGCCGCTGCTGGTCGCCGGCGGGATGCTGCTGATGACGGGCATCGACGCGGGCGCCGGCTACGGGACCCGGGTGCTGCCGGCCGTCATCCTGATGGGGCTGGGACTCGCCACCACGGTGGCCCCGCTGACAACGACTGCCCTCGGGGCGGTGGAGGACCGCCACGCCGGCGTGGCCTCGGGGGTGAACACGACCGTGTCCCGGGCGGCCCAGCTGGCGGCCGTGGCGGTGCTGCCGGTAGCGGTCGGGCTGACCGGCGACGCCTACCTCGACGCCGAGAGGTTCTCCGACGGCTTCCAGACGGCGATGCTGGCGACGGCGGCGCTGGCGGCGGCGGGCGGGGTCGTGGCGTGGGCGACGGTGCGCAACCCGGAGCCGGTCCCGGTGCCCGAGGAGGCCGCGCCGGCCCCGGCCTACTTCTGCGGCGCCGAGGGCACGCGGCTGCACACCTGCCCGGGCTCCTCCGCAGGGGAGGAGCGAGCGGCCTGAAGACTTGTTCAGGCTGGCTCGTCGTTGGAGCCCGGGGACCACGGGCCCGTCACCTGACGCCGGGCCTCGGCCTCCACCTCCGAGACCACCTCGCGCAGTGGCCGGCCCTGGAGGCGGGCGGCACGGGCGGCGTCGTCGTGCTCGACCTTGACCCGCCCCGGGCTGACCTTCACCCGCACGGGCAGGCCCCCGACGTCCACGGTGTCGACCAGGCGGGCCGACGGCCAACGGTCGAGGGTGGTGCCGCGCAGGCCGAGCGTCCCCGTCTCGGTCACCAGCGCCCCCGCCACCTGCTCCGCCAGCGCCGGATCGGTGAGGACGCTGACCACGTGCGCCGGCCGCCCCTTCTTCATCACGACCGGCGTGACCCAGGCGTCGTGGGCCCCGGCGTCGAGCAGCGCCTCGATGGCGTGCGCCAGGGTCTCGCCGGTCACGTCGTCGACGTTGGCCTCGAGCAGCACCACCGGTTGGCCAGGTGCCCGGCCGTGCTCTCCGCGATGACCGGCGGCGTCGGCCGGGGCGTCCAGCCCCGCCCCGACGACGACCTGGACCACGTTGGGCCGGCCGTCCAGCTCTCGGGAACCGGCGCCGAAGCCGGTGGCGGCGATGCGCATGGCCGGCAGCGGCCCCCATCCCACGGCGTTGGCGGCCAGCAGCGCCGCCCCCGTCGGGGTCGTCAGCTCGACCGGCACGTCGACGCCCCGGGTGGGGGCACCGGCCAGCAGGGCGACGACTGCGGGCGCCGGGTTGGGCAGCAGGCCGTGGGCGGCGCGCACGACCCCGGTTCCGGTGGCGACGGGACTGGCGTGCACCTCGTCCACGCCGAGGACCTCGAGGGCGGCGGCGGTGCCGACCACGTCGACGATGGCGTCGAGCCCCCCGACCTCGTGGAAGTGGACCTGCTCGGGAGGACGCCGGTGCAGGCGTCCCTCGACCTCGGCCAGCGCCCGGAAGGTGCCCAGCGCCCGCCGCGTCACCCGCGGTGGCAGCCGGGCCTCCTCGACCAGGCCGGCGATGTGCGCCGCCGTGCGAACGACCGCCGACTCGACCACGTGCACCCGCGCTTGGGTGGCGGCAATGCCGCCGCGCAGCACGGGCTCGGGCTCGAGCTTCCACCCTTCCACGGGTAGCCGCCGCAGCAGCGCCCGCACCTCGTCGACGTCGGCGCCGGCGTCCAGCAGCGAGCCGAGCGCCATGTCGCCGGCGATCCCGGAGAAGCAGTGGAACCAGGCGACGGTCACTTGACGGCCCCGATGCTGTCCCGTGCCGAGGCAATAGGTTCCGGAGGTCGAAGCCCGAGGCAATCAGTTCCGAAGCCGGAACCCATGACCTCGGGCTCGGGTGGATGGAACCCATGACCTCGGGATGGGCCCTGGTGACCGGCTGAGCGGCGGGGCGCGGGCGGGCGTGACCGTCTCACTTGAGAACTCGCAGGACGGCGCAGGCGGCACCGAAGCCGTTGTCGATGCCGACGACCGTGAGCCCAGCGGCGCAGGACGAGAGCATGGCCAGCAGGGCGGTGACGCCGCCGAAGCTGGCGCCGTAGCCGGCGCTGGTCGGCACGGCCACGACGGGGGCGGGGGTGATGCCGCCGACCAGGCTGGCGAGCGCTCCCTCCATGCCGGCCACGACGACGACGGCGTCGGCGGCGGCAAGGTCGTCGACGAAGGCGAGCAGCCGGTGGACCCCGGCGACTCCGGCGTCGGTGATCCGCTCCGGCTCCAGCCCGTGGGCGGCGAGGGTGGCGGCGCACTCGTCGGCCACCGGGAGGTCCGCCGTGCCTGCGGTCACCACGACCACCGTCTCGGGCCGCGGCGCGGCGGGCCGCCAGCACACCGTCGTGCCGGTGCGTTCGCCATCCGGGTTGCGGTCGAGGGCGGCGACGACCTGAGCCTCGTCGGCGCGGGTCAGCAGCACGGGGCCGCTGCCGGGAGCGGCGAGCAGCTCGTGGACGATGGCAGCGCACTGCTCGGGCGTCTTGCCCGGTCCGTACACCGCCTCCGCCATGCCCTGGCGCAGGGCCCGATGGTGGTCGACGCGGGCAAAGCCGAGGTCGGCGACGGGGAAGCGCCGCAGCCGCTCCAGGGCGTCCTCGGTGGTGACCGCGCCGACCTGCACGGCGTCGAGCAACCGCCGGAGTGCCGCTTCGTCCACGTGACCAGCATGGTCCGCCGGCGTCGTCACGGCGAGTACGGGGTGGATGCCCTCCCTCGCTGCCCGCCGACGGTCCGCGGCCGGTGGCCGCCGTGGGCGCGTCGCGCCCGTCCGTTGGTCACAAACTACCGCGCTTGTGAACATGCTAAAGCCACGCCGGTGCTCGTCGTGAGCGGACGAATGCACACCGCGGCCAAGGCCAAGTTCTAAGCTGTTCCTCGCAACTGGCCGCATCGTGAGCGACGCTTCCGACGTTCGCGATCACTAGTTAGCGGGCAAGGGAGGCGGTGGACAAGGCGAACCGCTGGAGGTTGGTACGGCCGGTGCCGGGGCCGAGCGTGCTGCCCTGCGACCGTTCGCCATGAGCCGCATCGTCCCGGCCGCCGGGGACAAACCCCGGCGGCCGGCGGGATCTCAGCTGCACCTTTACCCGCACGCCGCGGCAGCGGGAACCAGTAGCATCCCGGGAATGTCTGTCCCCGATGCCGCCTCGGCGCTGCGCGTCGGCTTCCTGGGCCCGGAGGGCACCTTCACCGAGCAGGCCCTGGTGTCCCAGGCCGACCTGGCGGGCCATGAGCTCGTGGCGCTGCCGTCGATCCCCGACGTGCTCACCGCCGTGGAGGACGGCGAGGTCCATCTCGGCTTCGTCGGCATCGAGAACTCGATCGAGGGCGCGGTGACGGTCACCGTCGACGCCCTGGCGTTCGAGACCAACCTGCTCATCCAGCGCGAGGTCGTGATGGGCGTGCAGATGAACCTGCTGGGGCCGAGCGGCATGGGGCTGGGCGACGTCCGGCGGGTGCTGTCGATGCCCACGGCCACGGCCCAGTGCCGGAGGTTCCTGCACCGCGAGCTGCCGGGGGCGGAGAGCGGGGCCACGCCGTCGACGGCCGAGGCCGCCCAACTCGTCGCCGGCCCCGGGCAGGACGGCCACACCGCCGCCATCGCCCCGGCCGTGGCGGCGAAGGTGTACGGGCTGGAGGTGCTGGCCACCGACATCGAGGACCATCCCGACAACGCCACGCGCTTCGTGGTGGTGGGCGGGCCAGCCCGGGGCATCCCGGCTCCGTCCGGTCACGACAAGACGTCGATCGTCGTGTTCCAGCGCCACGACCGGCCGGGATCGCTGCTCGCCATCCTGCAGGAGTTCGCCGCCCGGTCGATCAACCTCACCAAGCTCGAGTCCCGTCCCACCAAGAAGGGCCTGGGCAACTACTGCTTCCTCATCGACCTCGAAGGGCACGTCGGCGACGAGCTCGTGGCCGACTGCCTGCGCGACCTGCGTTCCAAGGTCGAGGACGTGAAGTTCCTCGGGTCGTACCCGGCGGCGGGCGACCACGGCCCGGCGCGCCGACGCGAGGCCGAAGCCCGCTGGGACCAGGCCCGCGAGTGGGTCGAGGGCCTGCGTCGCGGCATCCGCTGACCCGGACGGCGGCTCACCCCTCGGCGTCGCTCAGACCGGTCCGGAACCCCCGCCGCCAACTGGACCAGCGGGGCTTCCATTCCAGTTCGCGCTTGGCCTTCTCGTTCGAGCTGCCGCGCACCTCGGTCATCATGCGGACCGCGACCTCACCCGCCGCCAGCCGGCCCAGCCAGGGCGGGACCCGCCGGGGTGCCTTGGCGCCGACCGCCTCGGCGAGGTACGGGAGCCACTCGGACACCGGGGCCGGCTCGTCGTCGACGATGTTGTACACGCCCCGGTGGCCGCGCTCGAGGGCGGCGACGGTCGCGGCGGCGGCGTCGTCCACGTGGATCCACGACCACACGCCGCCGCCGTCGCCGATGATCGGGAACCGCCGCTTGCGGACCATGTCCACGTACGCCTCGGAGGCCCCCGGGCCGTAGAAGCCGCCGTAGCGCAGCACGATGCCTTCCAGCGGCGCCTCCAGCACGGTCCGCTCCAGGAACTCGATCGCGGCCAGCGACTGGGTCTGCGCCTTGGCCGGGTCCGGGTCGAACGGGTCGTCCTCGGTCTTCACCGGGCCGCCCTCGCGGGCGTGCGGCCAGCCCGTGTAGCTCTGCGCCACGAACCGCCCGACGCCCGCGGCCTCGGCCGCGGCCAGCAAGTGCTCGGTTCCTTTGGTGCGCAGCTCGTTCGTGGTCGCGAACCACTCGTCGAAGCGCCGCAGGTTCGGCGCGCCGGCCAGCGCCGTCATCTGGTGCACGATGGCCTCCGGCTCGGCGCGAGCCACGGCCTCCCTGACCGCCGGCGCGTCGAGGCCGTCCGCCACGGCAGCCTCGGCTCCGAGCCTCCGGAGCTCGTCGACCTTGCCAGGGCTGCGGGTCGTGGCCGTCACCTCGTGGCCCGCCGACACGAGCTGTGGCACCAGCCGCCGCCCGATCGCCCCCGTCGCTCCCGCAACGAACACACGCATTCCTCGAGCCTCCGTGGTGTCGTGGTGCTGTGCCCCTACGACGAGCCGGCTGGCCGTCGTGTGACAGGGGCGTCGACCGCGTGCCGCTAGCCTCGCACGTGGCCCGGAGCGGTGGCCGAGCGGACGAAGGCAACGGCCTTGAAAGCCGTAGGCCCGCGAGGGTCCGTGGGTTCGAATCCCACCCGCTCCGCCCAGTCGTTCATCCGAGGCCGAGCAGGTCGAGGAGGCCGCCACCGTCGTCGTTGCGGCTGTCGTTTCCGGGGGGCACGGTCGTCGACGGCGTGGTCGACGGCGGCGGCGATGTCGAGCGGGCCCGTGTGGTCGTGGTCGACGACGTGGTCGACGCGGGCGCCGATGTCGAGCTGCTCGGTGTGCTCGTGGTCGACGGCGTGGTGGGGGGCGGGGTGGTGTCGCCCGCGAGTGCCGGCGGCGCCGACGGGGTGGTGGGCTCGTCGCTGGTGGTCGTCGCGTCTGCCGGTTCGTCGCCGGCTGGCTGGTTGGCCGTCTCGGCCGAGGTCCCGGTGGTCGGCGTTGAGGCTGTCGTGGCGATGCCGGTCGTGGTCGTGGTCGAGAGCGTGCCGTTGGCGATGGGCATCTCCACGTCGTCGGCGTTGTCGGCGCCGGACAGGAACGCGTAACCGCTGATGATGAGGAGCATGACCGCAGCCGCGACGGCGCCGATCACAAGGTGGTGCTCGGCGACGACCGGGCGCCGCTCGTGGTCGTCGTGATCCGACGCCGACGCGTCGCCGTGGCGACGATGTCGGTGACGCAGAGAGCTGTCGTCAACGCCGAACGGGTCGGTGTCGCTTGTGGAGACCGGGCGAACCTCCTCGTGACGTGACTCGCTCCACGCGCTGAACTGGCTCGAGTCGTCGGTGGCGACGGCTGCCTCGGGATCCGGCTCGGGCGGCGGGTCGAAGACCGACGTCCGTGTGTCTTCCCACGGGTTGGCGGGCGAGCCAGGACCGTCGGGGGTCTCGAGCTCCCCGCGGTCGTCGTCCGACCAGGGAGGTGCTTCCCAGCGGGCGGAGGACCCCGCGTCCACGGGATCGGGCTCGGGCCACCACGCGCCGGGCTCCGGGTTGGGGACCGGAGCGGCCGCCATCGGCGCGTCGGTCACCGGCGCACCGACGATCTCGCCGGTGTCGGCAACGGGGTCGCCGAACGGCACCCCGATCGGCCCACGCTCGTCGAGATCGAAGGGCGGGATCGGCCCGTCGTCGACGCCGGGGGGCCCGATGTCGACCGGGCTCAGCGCGCTGTCATCGACGTCGCCGGTGCCGGGAACCGGGTCGGCTGCGTCTGGAACGACGTCGACCGGTGAGCTACCGCCGGCCCCCACGGTCCGTGGCGCGGCCTCGTCCGTCGGTGTGGCGGCGGCCCCTGGGACCAAGTCGGCGAGGGCGGCGGCGCCGAGCGCGATCGTCACCTCGGGCTGGTCGGTGGTCAGGACCTCCAGACCGGTGCGGTCGCCGAGGAGGCGTGCCAGGAGCGGGACCCGGGCCGTGCCCCCCGTCAACAGGACGCCAGCGAGATCGCCGGTGGACAACCCGGCGCGGTCGACGGTCGCGGTGACGAGATCGGCCACGTGGACCAGATCCGGTTCGGCCGCGCGCTCGAACGCTTCACGCGTGATCTCGACCTGACCGTCGGTGTGCCCGAGCGGCACCTCGACCACCGCCGCCGGCGCGTACGACAGGCGCTCCTTGGCGCGCCGGCACGATGCCGTCAGTCGCCAGAGCTCGGGCATGTCCGCCCGGTCGGCCGTCATGACCAGGGACGTGACGTCACCGATGGCGCTCTCGACCACGGCGAGCACCGCGGCGTCGAGAGCAGGACCGCCCAGGCCGGACACGCTGGTGGGCTCGCCGACAAGATCGAACGACGTGGCCGTGCAGCACACCAGGGCCACGTCGGTGCTCGAGCCGCCGACGTCAACGACCGCGAGCGTGGTATCCACGTCGAGATCCCGCTGGTGCGCCAGCCCGGCGACCGCCGCGATGGGCTCGGGGACCAACGCCGGTGTCCTGCCGGTCACACCCACCGCGGCCTGGTCGAGCAGAGCCGCGGCCTCCTCGCCCCCGCGCAGGGGGTACGTGAGCACCACGTGGTCGGGACGGTCGCCCGGTCGCCCCGCTGCCCGCTCGATCAGGGCGGACAGCAGCGCCCGCGTGAGACCCAGCGGACCCCAACCGTGACTGTCGACAGCCGTCGGTGCCGGTTCACCCAGCGGCGTTGCCCCCGGCCGGCCAACGAGCATCGGCTCGTGTGGGCCGCGCCGATCGGCCTCCTCGCCCACGAACACCGTGCCGTCAGCACGCCGCAGCGCCACGGCCGGCATCGTCGTCGCGTGCTCGCCGACGGCACACGGTTCGACCTGCGTCCCCCGGCGGACCCCTACCGCGCAGCTGGCCGCGCCAAGGTCGATCCCCAGCATGTAGTCCATGCGCTGACTCCCCAAGCGTCTTGACACAGAACCGTAACAACTTTGCGGACGAACACCCCGTGTCCTGGTGGCATGACGAGGGCGCGACTCGCAGTAGACCCCTTACAGAACGAGGGGAGCGGGTTCAGCGGTCGTGGC
>DASQUY010000238.1:0-4546 GCA_035641055.1 Acidimicrobiales bacterium
CCGAGCCAGTCGAGACGGCCCGCCGCCCGGCCACCGCCATCTGGCCGAGCGCCAGGCCACCGTCGTTGGGCGGGACGAGCCGATGGGTGAGGACGCGGAAGCCGCGCGCCGCCAGCTCCCGGCGGGCGAGCCGCACCAGCAGGACGTTCTGGAACACGCCGCCCGTGAGCGCGACCCGATCGATGCCCGTGCGCCGGTGGAGGCGGTCGGCCACCTCGGCGATCAGGCGGGCCACCGCCAGGTGGAAGCCGGCGGCGACGGCTTCCACCTGGCGACCGACGCGCAGGTCGTCGACGAGTGCGCGGAGGACGGGGGCGGCGTGGATCTCCCGGTCCTCGCACCGGAACCGGTAGTCGCACGCCGCCCCCGGGTCGACGCCGCCGGAGGCGGTCTCGAGCTCGATGGCGGCCTGCGCCTCGTAGGAGACGACGTGCCGCATGTCGAGCAGCGAGCTGACGGCGTCGAACAACCGGCCCATGCTGGAGGTGGGCATGCACTGGACGCCGCGTTCGAGCTGCCGCTGGAGCACGGTGCGCTCGGCCGGCGTTGCGGCGCGCACGGGTGCGAGATCGGGCGTCCACTCGACGCCCGCGGCCCACAGGTGCGCCAGCGCCGCCCGGTACGGCTTGCGGATGGCGGCGTCCCCGCCGGGCAGGGGGACATAGCGGAGGTGGTGCGGCCTCTCGAACTCGTCGTAGCTCGCCACGAGCACCTCGCCGCCCCAGATGGCGCCGTCGGTGCCGTAGCCCGTGCCGTCGAAGGCGCAGCCGATCACGCGCTCGCCGTCGGGCACGCCGTGCTCGGCCATGACCGCGGCGACATGGGCGTGGTGATGCTGGACGAGGGCGACCGGGTGGCCGTCCGACGCTTCGGCGTGGTCCTCGGCCCAGCGTCGGGTCTGGTAGCCGGGGTGAAGGTCGGCGGCGACCCGCGCCACGGCCACGTCGTACATCTCCCCGAACTGCCGGGCCGAACGCCCGAAGGCGCCGAGCGTTTCGACGCTGCCCATGTCGCCGATGTGCTGGCTCATCCAGGCGTCGCGCCCGGATGCCACGCAAAACGTGTTCTTCAGCTCGCCACCCACGGCGATGCCGGGGGAGGCCTCGAACGGCAGGCGCAGCGGGAGCGGTGCGTAGCCGCGGCTGCGCCGGATCGGCAGCACCTCGCCGTCAACGACGCGCACCACCGAGTCGTCGCACGGCAGGTGGATCGGCCGGTCGTGGGCCAGCCAGGCGTCGGCGATGGCGCCGAGGCGCCGGCGGGCATCGGCGTCCTCGTGGCAGATCGGCTCGTCGCTGAGGTTGCCGCTGGTCATCACCAGCGCGTCCGGGACCGGGGCGTCGGCCCCCGGAACGGCGTGGAACAGCAGGTGGTGGAGCGGCGTGTACGGCAGGAGGACCCCGACGAAGGGGTTGCCGGGGGCGACCAGGGGGGAGAGCGCGCCGTCGGCGCGGCGGCGTAGCAGAACGATCGGCCGCTGCGGGCTGGTCAGGAGCGCGGCCTCGTCGTCGTCGATCACGGCGAGCCGCTCGGCGGCCGCCAGGTCGGGGACCATCACCGCCAAGGGCTTGGCGGCGCGGTGCTTCCGCTGCCGCAAGGACGCGACCGCGGCGTGGGATCTGGCGTCGCATGCCAGGTGGTAGCCCCCTAGGCCCTTGACCGCGACCGCCGCGCCCCGCGCCAGCGCCCGCTGCGCCGCGACCAGGGCGGCATCGGTTCCGTGCGTGACGGCGGCGGGCTCGTCGAACCAGAGGCGGGGCCCGCACGCCGGGCAGGCGACCGGCTGGGCATGGAAGCGACGGTCGCCCGGGTCGTGGTACTCGCGGGCGCAGGCCCGGCACAGGGCGAAGCCCGCCATCGTCGTGTTGGGCCGGTCGTAGGGCAGCCGGACCGTGATCGTGAAGCGCGGGCCGCAGTTGGTGCAGTTGACGAACGGGTAGCGATAGCGGCGGTCGGCGGGATCGAAGAGCTCGCGGAGGCAGTCGTCGCACACGGCGACGTCGGGCGCCACGAACGTGCGCACCTGCGAGGCGGCCACGCTCTCGCTGATGCGGAACATCCTCTCCCCGAGCGCCGCCACCGTCGTCACGTCGACGGCGTCGATGCGGGCCAGGGGCGGGCGCTCCCCCACGAGCCGTCGCTCGAAGGCGTCGACCGCCGGCGGGTCGCCCTCGACCTCGATGAACACGCCGGCGGTGTCGTTGCCGACATGCCCGGCCAGGCGCAGCTCGGTGGCCAGTCCGTGCACGTACGGCCGGAAGCCCACGCCCTGGACCACGCCGCGGACGCGGAGGCGGCGCCGCACCGGGGTGGGGGCAGCGGCGACCGGCGAGAGGGTCATGTCAGGCGGAGCGGCCGAGCGTGACCGCCGCCTCGCGGTGCAGCCGGCCGTAGTTGTAGTAGGCGGCGCAGGCCCCCTCGGACGACACCATGCACGTGCCGATCGGGGTCTCCGGCGTGCAGGCCGTGCCGAACACCTTGCACTCCCACGGCTTGATGACGCCCTTGAGCACCTCGCCGCACTGGCAGGCCTTCGGGTCCGCCACCCGCACCCCGGGGACCTCGTAGCGCAGCTCGGCGTCGAGGTGGGCGAGCTCGGGTCGCAGCTTCAAGGCGCTCTGGGAGATGAACCCGAGGCCCCGCCACTCGAAGTGGGGCCGCAGCTCGAACACCTCCGCCAGCAGCGCCAGCGCCCGGGGGTTGCCCGCGTCGCGCACGACCCGTGTGTACTGGTTCTCGACCTCGCACCGCCCCTGGCGGATCTGGGTGAGGAGCATCGCGATCGCCTGCAGGATGTCGAGCGGCTCGAACCCGGCGGTCACGACGGGCTTGCCGTACTGGGTGGGGATGAAGCGGTAGGGCCGCTGGCCGATCACGGTCGACACGTGGCCGGGGCCGATGAACCCGTCGAGGCGGAGGTCGGGCGACTCGAGGATCGCCTTGATCGGCGGGACGATCGTGACGTGGTTGGAGAACACGCTGAAGTTGGTCACGCGTTGCTCGCGGGCCTGCAGCAGGGTGAGCGCGGTCGACGGCGCCGTGGTCTCGAAGCCGACCGCGAAGAACACGACCTGGCGGTCGGGGGTCTCGCGGGCAATCCGCAGGGCGTCGAGGGGCGAGTAGACGAAGCGGACGTCCGCCCCGCGGGCCTTGGCCTCGAGGAGGTTCCCCTGGCTCCCCGGCACCCGCATCATGTCGCCGAACGACGTGAAGATGACGCCCGGCGTCTCGGCCACGGCGATGGCGTCGTCGACGCGTCCCATCGGGATGACACAGACCGGACACCCCGGACCGTGCACCAGCTCGACGCCGGCCGGGAGGATGTGCTCGATGCCGTGCCGGTAGATGGTGTGGGTATGCCCGCCGCACACCTCCATCAGCTTCAGGTGATCGCCGCCCGCCAGCTCAGTGATCTGCGACACCAGGGCCCGCGCCGCCGCCGGGTCGCGGTACTCGTCGACGAAGCGCACGGTCAGCCTCCTTTCGTGTCGCTGGCGATGTCCGAGGCCCAGAACGCCGCGAGCTCGTCGTCGTACGCCTGGCCCATGAGCTGCAACGAGGCCAGGGCGAGCGAGGCCTCCCGCTCGTCGATCTTCGACAGCGCGAAGCCGACGTGGATGAGCACCCAGTCGCCGGGCCGCACGTCCTCGTCCTCGAGGAGCCCGACGTTGATGGTGCGGCTGACGCCCGAGACGTCGGCCTTCGCCAGGTGCTCGTGGCCGTTGAACAGCTCGACCACCTGGCCGGGTATCCCGAGGCACATGGCGGCTTCCCCCTCACTCCCGGTACTCGATCGACTCGAGCAGCAGTTCGTCGCCGGCGACAACGACGATCTCGACCCCACCACAGCTCGGACAGGCGACGGGCAGGTCCTCGCCGTGCCACGTTGCGCCGCACCCATCGCACCGCGCCCGCACGGGGAGCAGCTCCAGCTCGGCGGCGGCGCCCTGGGCGACGGTTCCCTGCGCCGCCACGGCAAAGGACTGGTCGAACGCCTCGGGGTGGACGTGGTGGAGCCGACCGACCCGCACCCGGACACGGGCCACCGGCCGGGTGCCGGCCCGCCGCTCGACGGCGTCGACGATCGAGCTGCAGAGTCCGAGCTCGTGCATGGTCAACCCTCCCTCTCGGCGACGATCTCGACCCGGACGACGACCTCGGGCTCGACCCGCAGCAGGAGGATGCGCGGCGGGTCCATGCCGAAGTCCCGGATGTCGAACGTGGCCTCGCCCTCGAGGCGCACCGTGCGGTCGTCCATGATGGTGATGCTCATGTTGTCCTCGCAGCGCCGCACCACCCCGCGGAAGGCGAGATCGCCCGTCACCCGGTAGCGGCCGTCGCCGTCGGTGCATTCCACGTGCGTGACCACGCCGTCGATGGTGGGGAACCGGCGGGCGTCGATGCGCTTCCGCAGCTCGTGGTCCTCGAAAGGGTTGCCGGACGACAGGCGGTCGACGCGGAGGGACAGCTTCCCGGCCGGTTCCACGGACAGGTCCACGCCGTCGCCGTCCCGGGTCTCGAGGTCGACGAAGCCCTCCAGGCCGTC
>DASQUY010000239.1:0-2759 GCA_035641055.1 Acidimicrobiales bacterium
CCGCCACTACCCCAACGCGGTGCAGGTCTACGCCGCCTGGGACGCCGAACCCTCCTGGTCGGCGCCCGGCAAGGCCAATGCCTGGATGCACGGCTACGACTTCGCCTACCCGTCGCGGCGCGCCCTCTACGCCAACTTCTCCGCTGACGGATGCCCGACGGCGAGCGCCACCAACGGCTGGTGCAACAACGGGTGGAGGCAGGCCAACGTGTGGCACCTGGGCTGGCAGCACGACCCCTCGCTGCCCATCCCGCAGATCTACGCCACCTCCGGGGTGAACGCCAAGCAGTGGTGGCTCATCGACGAGTGGGCCACGCACAACCGCGGTGACGGCATCTTCTTCTACGGGGCCGGGAGCCAGCGCGGCGCGTGCCGCCAGGTGGGCGGCTGTGCGGGCACGAACAACACGCCGCACGAGGCCCACGACTTCCTGCTCTGGTACCTGAACAGCCACATCCACACCTGGCAGCGCAGCGTCGACACCATGACTGACATGCACTGGCACATGTGAGGTTCACGACGATGGCACGGGCGCGCCCGACCCCGCGAACCACCCGTCCCCGCGGCTACCGGGGGGCGCTGGTCCTCGCGGTCGGCGCCGCGATCGGACTGACGGCGATCGGCGTCGCCGGCGCGGCCCGCCGGCAGCCGGAGCCCCCGCCCCTCCAGCGCCAGATCGAGGACGAGATCGACGCCATGGTCGACGCCGGCGTCCCCGCCGACAGCCCCAAGGTCGAGCTGCTCGAGGAGCAGGTGGACGAGCTGCAGCGGGGCAACCGGGCCACGCCGCGCCCCGAGCCGGGTGTCGATCTCGGCGAGCGGGTCGCCGAGGCCCGAGCGGCCGAGCGGGCCGAGGAGAGGGCGCCGAGCGGCGCCCCCGGCGCGGCCCGGCAGAACACCACTCGCGGCGTGCCGACCGGGCCGGCCTGGGACCGCGGCGTCGTCGAGTGCGAGCCGGTCCCCGGGGTGCTGACGGCCGAGGAGGTGGCGGACGCCACGTGCGTGAGCGTGCCACAGCCCGACGGGTCCAACCGCTACGTCGCCGTGGGCGGCGACGGCGTGGTGCGCACGGTCGCGTTCGGCGACGACGGTGCGATCGGGCGCCGTCCCGACCGTCCGCTGCCGCCCGGCCTGGCCCGTGGCAAGGCCAGCTTCGCCCCCACCGACGGCGGGGACCTGCGAGTGAACGTCCCCGGCCGGGCGTCGGTCACCATCGAGGTGGACTGAGCCCCGGTGGCGAGCATTTAGCCTGAGCGCATGCTCGACGAGAAGATCAAGGACCTGGCGACCGGCAAGAACTTCGCCGCCGTCACCACCCTCCTGCCGGACGGCACGCCGATGACGCAGCCGCTCTGGGTGGACGCCGACGACGACCACCTGCTGCTCAACACCGAGGTCCACCGGCAGAAGTTCCTCAACGTCTCGCGCGACCCGCGCGTCACGGTCACCATCTGGGACACGGCCAACCCGTACAGCTACGTCGAGGTCCGCGGCGAGGTCGCCCAGACCGTCACCGGTCCCGAGGCCCGGGCCCACATCGACCAGCTGGCGCAGAAGTACATGGGCCAGGACTACCCGGGCCAGGTCGAGTCGGAGCGCGTGATCCTCAAGGTGGCGCCGACCAAGCGCCAGTTCGTGCGCTGAGCGCCGCCGGCGCGGCGACCGGGGGTCAGGCCAGGTCGGCGAGGCGGACCTCGGGCCGGGCCCCGATGTGCCCGATCACCTCGGACGCCGCCAGGGACCCCAGCCGGCCGCACTCCGGCAGCGGCTTGCCGGCGGTGTAGCCGTAGAGGAACCCCGAGGCGTAGAGGTCGCCGGCGCCCGTCGTGTCGACCACGTCGACCGGGTGCGGCGCCACGTCGTGGGTCTCGTCGCCCGCCACGATCACCGAGCCCCGGGGCCCCAGGGTCAAGCACGTGACGCCCACCTCCGCCCGGGCCGCCTCGACGGCCGACGCCACGTCGTCGCAGCCCCACAGCTCGCAGGCCTCGGACTCGTTGGCGAACAGGATGTCGACCCGCTCGCTCACGAGCGGCAGGAACTCGTCGTGGTGGCGCTGCACGCAGAACGTGTCGGACAGCGAGAGGGCGACCTTGCACCCCGCCTCGGTAGCGATGTCCGACGCCTTCCAGTAGGCCTCCATCGACTCGGGCCGGTCGAACAGGTAGCCCTCGAGGAAGGTCACCTGGGCGCTGCGCACCAGGTCGACGTCGACGTCGTTGGGGCCGAAGAACGCCGAGGCGCCGAGGTAGGTGTTCATCGTGCGCTGGGCGTCGGGTGTGACGACGATGAGGCTCCGCCCGGTGGGCGGCCCCTCGGACGCCGGCGGGCACTCGAAGGTCACCCCCTGCGCCCGCATGTCGTGGGCGAAGACCATGCCGAGCTGGTCGTCGAACACCTTCCCTAGGTAGGCGGCCTTCCCCCCGAAGCTGGCGACGCCGGCCGTGCTGTTGCCGAGCGAGCCCCCGGACATCTCGATTCCCGGGCCCATAGCGGCGTAGAGCTCCTCGGCGCGGGCCGTGTCGACGAGCGTCATGGCCCCCTTCACCAGTCCGTGGGCCTCGAGGAAGACGTCGTCAGCGTGGGTCAGAACGTCGACGAGAGCGTTGCCGATGCCGACGACGTCGATGGTGGCGTCCCCAATCACCGCGGCGAGGCTAGCCCACACCATTCTGGGTGCAGCTATGCGGTCATATGCCGTACAGCTGCACCCAGTTCGTGGTGGGGGGCGCGGGGCTAGCCCGGCCCGAGCGGCCGTG
>DASQUY010000240.1:0-6707 GCA_035641055.1 Acidimicrobiales bacterium
GGTGGTGGGCAGGCCGCCGAAGTTGCCCGGCGGAAGGATGTAGAAGGCCCGATCCGGATCTGACGATCCCGGTGGACCGGGCTGCCCGCCCGCCGGTGTCGCCACGATCGACGCCCCGAGGGTCCCGGCCGCCGCGACCAACGCAACGAGGTGACGAGGCCCGACGCTCATGCGATTCCCCCTGGAAGCTCCACCCGCACCCTCTGTGCTCGGCGCACCGCGTGGCCGGATGTGTATGAACCTAACATGAACGTCACTCGACGTTCGGGCTCGGGTTCAGGAAGCGGTGGGCAGCCAGCGGGCCACGGCCGCCCCGATCTCGGCGGCGCTGTCCTCCTGCACGAAGTGGACGCCAGCCACCGTGACCTCGGTCTGATTGGGCCACGAGCGGCAGAAGTCGCGCTGCGGGCCGGTGAGGATGGCCCCGGGGTCAGCGTTGACGAACAGGGTGGGCAGGTCGGACGAGGCCATCCAGCGTGCGTACGAGTCGACGATCTCGACGACGTCGGCCGGCTCGCCCTCGATGGGTATCTGGCGAGGCCAGGTCAACGTGGGCCGGCGCGACTCGCCCGGCTCGGCGAACGGGCGCCGGTACTCGTCCATCTCCTCGGGGGCCAGCGTGCGCACGATGGCGGACGGCAGCACGGCCTCGACGAACAGGTTCCTGTCGAGCACCATCTCCTCGCCCGCCGGCGAGCGGAAGCTCCGGAAGATGTCCCGGGCGGCCTCGGGCCAGTCGGCCCAGGTAAGGGTGGTGACGATCGCCTCCATGTAGGCGATGCCCGCCACCCGGTCGCGGTGGCGGTTGGCCCAGTCGAAGCCCAGCGCCGATCCCCAGTCGTGCACCACGAGCGTGACCTCGTCGCCCAGGTCGAGCTGGTCGAGCAGGCCGTCGACGTAGCGCCGGTGCTCGACGAAGCGGTAGCTGCCGGGCCCGGAGTCGGGGACCTTGTCGCTGTCGCCGTGCCCGATGAGGTCGGGGGCGATGCAGCGGGCCCGGTCGCGCACATGGGGGATCACGTTGCGCCAGAGGTACGACGACGTCGGGTTCCCGTGCAGGAAAACCACGGGCGGTCCCTCGCCGCTCTCGTGGTACGCCATCGTCCTGCCCTCGACCGTCGCCGTTCGCTTGGGCAGCGGTGCCGTCGTGGCTGTGTCGCTCATGGTCCACCCCCTGGCCGGCCCACAGGCTGCATCCCGCCGGCCGGGCGCGCAAGCCACCTCGAGAGGCCGCCGGTCGGCTGCGATCCCGAGGCAATAACAGCCGCTACCGGCTGCTATGTCCTCGAGTCCTGCAGAATGGCGGCCATTGCCTCGAGCCGAGGAGGACGAGATGGGCGACGGGTTGGCAGGTCTACACGCGCTGGTGACCGGCGGCGGGAGTGGGATCGGGCTCGGCACCGCGGCCCGGCTCGCGGCCGACGGCGCCGTGGTGACCATCTGCGGTCGGACTCCCGAGAAGCTCGAGGCGGCCCTCGACACGATCGGGCACGGCTCCCGCTGGATCGCCGCCGACGTCACGAACGAGGAACAGGTCGAGGCGGCCGTGGCCCGGGCAGCCGAGGGCAGCCCGTCCGGTGGGCTCGACGTCCTCGTCGCCAACGCCGGCGGCTCGCTCCACATCGGCCCGATCGTCAACGCCGACATTGGCTCCGTGCGGGCGACCGTCGACCTCAACCTCATCGGCACGGCGATCTGCATCAAACATGCCGCCCGCTCGATGGCGTCGGCGGGCGGTGGGGCCATCGTCGGGATGTCGTCGGGCGCCGGCCACTTCCCGCACCGGTGGCTCTGGGCGTACGGCGCGTCGAAGGGCGGCATCGATCAGCTGTGCCGCGCCGCCGCCGACGAGCTGGGGCCGCTGGGCATCCGCGTGAACAGCGTGCAGCCGGGCATCGTCGACGACGAGTTGATGTCGCCGATCACGGCAGGCGGCCCCCTCCTCGACCACTACCTCGAGCACATGCCGCTCGGCCGGGTCGGCCGCGTCGAGGACGTCGCCGAGGCGATCCGGTTCCTCGTCGGCCCCGAGTCGGGCTGGATCACGGGCGTGAACCTCCCGGTCGACGGTGGGCACCAACTCCGCCAGGGCGCGGACTACAGCCGCCTGTTCGCCGCCCGGTAGTGCCGAACGGTCAGGGCCGCGACGTGTAGGCCTCGGCCATCATCTGCAGCAGCACCAGCGTGTCCGGAGGTTCGTAGCCTGGCTCGAGCTCGCGCCACATCTGGTGCACGGTGACCACCAGGCGCTCGCGGTCGCCCCACCCTCCGAACGGGGTGTCGTCGATCTCGGCGTCGAGATCGCGAGCCGCCTCGCCGGGTGACATGCCCTCGGCGTGACGAGCCACAACCCCGTCACGCACGGTCCGGAGGTAATCGCCCACGTCACGGGCGCCCGAGGCGTCCGTGAGGGGCCCGTGGCCCGGCACGACGACCCTCGGTGTGAGCTCCTCGATGAGGTCGCAGGCCGCGATCCAACCCGAGATCGGCCCGGCCCACATGACCGGCGTCCCCCCGATGAAGAGGATGTCCCCGGCGAACAGGATGCCGTCGTCGGGCAACCACACGAGCGTGTCGCCCGCGGTGTGCGCCGGTCCGACCTGGATCAGCTCCACACGTCGCCCGCCGGCACGAACAGCCTGGCGGCCCTCGAAGGTCTCGGTCATCGGCGGGACGTCGATGCCGTCGAAGTCGAACGGCCCGAAGGCGTCGGCCACGAAGCTGGCGAGCGGGCCGGGGGGCACGAGCTCGACCAGCTGCCGCATGGAGTGCGCCGGGACGTCGGCCAGCTCCCGCGCCGTCGCCGCCGAAGAGACGAACGACATGCCGGGGCCGGCGAGGAGCTGATTGCCGTAGCAATGGTCACCGTTGGCATGGGTGTTCACCACCGTGGAGATCGGCGCCGCTCCCGTCATCGGGGCCATCGCGTCGAGCATCTCCTTCGTGAGGCGAAGGTCGAACAGGGTGTCGATCAGCAGCGACTCGCCGGCGCCGGCGACGAGCCCGGCGTTGCTCCACCCCCACGACCCGTCCGGTTGGAGGTAGGCGTGGATGCCGTCGCCGACCTCCACGAGGCCCTTCTCGTAGGTCGCCATCGCTCGCTCCTCAGCACCCGCGCGCCGGCGTGTGACCCGGCGGGACCGCTGACGGGGCCCGGCACCGTGCCGGCGGCAAGGGGTGCTGCTCGAAGAACTCCCAGATCAGGTCGGTCGCTTCGATCTCGAAGGTGGTGTAGCCCACAACCGCTTCGATGAGCCGGGAGAACTCGCTGCCGGGCCAGGAATGGCCACCCTCGTCGATGCGGTAGAAGACGACCGGCGCGGTCGGGCAGGCGTACGTGATCCGGAAGATGTCGGCCACGTCGTCGGCGGCCACGAACTCCTCGCCGGGTGACCCGCAGCCGTTGCGACCAGCCCAAGCATCGACGATGCTCGGGATCGGCCCGAACGGCACGAACGTGTCGGCGGTGCCGTGGAACGTGAGCATCGGCACCGGCCGAGACGGGCTGCAGCCCGCCGGGTCGCGGATGCCAGCGACGGGAGCGAAGGCGGCAATGCGGTCGTCGTAGACGCACGCCAACGTCGACGTCATGAAGCCGCCGAGCGAGAGGCCGCTGGCGTAGATCCGGTTGGTGTCGATGCACAGGTCGGCCTCGAGCTGGTCGAGCAGGTCGCCGACCATGACCACGTCGGCCGACGCCAGGCCGGTGTTCCACTGGGGGATGGCGCCGAGGCCCTGCGGGAACGCCACGGCGAACCCCTCCTCCTCGGCCAGCGGGAGGTACTCGGTGTGTTGCACGTGTATGGCCGCGCCTTCGGCCAACCCGTGGAAGGCCAGGACCAGCGGCACCGGTGTCTTTCCGTCGTGAGCCGGTGGGACGTAGCGGATGTAGGAGCGGTCCACCCCGCTCGACACCAGCGACTCATCGGTCTGCCCGGACGCGGCGGTGGAGCTGGCGCAACCGGGTGAGCGCGCGGGGGCCACCCGCGGTGTCCCCTCGGCATGGGGCACCCGCGGCGGCTCCCCGCCTGGGGGCTCGGCAGCCTGCGAGCCCGGAGCCACCGCGACTCCCAACAGGGTCGCCACCAGGGCAGCCAACACCATGACACGACGTGAACGCACGCTGTTCCCCCTCCGACGGCAACAAGACGCCACCAGACAGCGTATTCGAGAGACGTCCCCCGAACGCCGTTAGCCGGCCCGTGTCACGCGGACGAGGACATCGGCTTCCCGGAGGACACCTACCGTGCGAGCCCCGGTGCCGTCGACATCGGATACCGCAACGAGGGCAGCATCCGCCACACGCTGGTGATCGAGGGCGGCGGCGTCCGACGAGGGCGGGGCTTTCGAAAATGGCAAAGGCGCTGGGTTCGCAGCTGAGCACTCGCTCCCCACAGGTGCACCGATGAGTTGGGCGTCGGGCGGTCGTCGAACGGTTGGAAGGTAGGACCTTGGTGGGAGCCGTCCGTCATGACCGCGAGGTGACCAGGCCATGAGCTTCGTTGTGAGCGCGCTCGTGGTGCTCCTGTACGTCCTCGCGTGGATGACCCTCGTCGTCTTCGTCTCGCGGCGCTTGTTCGGGCGCCCGGTCAGCGCCACGCGCGCCGTGCTGGCCGGCGCCGTGGCTCTGGCCGCGTTCTCTGCCGCGGCGTTGGTCGCCGGTACCGGGTCCGACTATCAGTGGGCCTTCTTCACCCTCCAGGTTGGGCTGTCGGTGCTGGCGGCGCTGGCGTTTCTGGTCATCGCCGAGGCCGTCGTTCCGCCCGGTTCGGGGATGGGGGTGGTGAGGTGGAGGCGCGCCTGGCGGCGTCGAGTCGGTCGCTCCCGGCGTTACGTCGAGATCGCCTCGATCGCCTCGCGGCACGGCCTGTTGCCGTTCACCAGGCGGCAGCGGCGTGCCCTTGTGGATCCGGGCGGCCGCAGGGCTCTCGCACGATCGTTGCGAGACGCCCTCGAAGAGGGAGGCGTCGCGTTCGTCAAGCTCGGCCAGCTGCTGTCCACCCGGAGCGACCTCCTTCCTCCCGAGTTCGTCGACGAACTGACCACGTTGCAGGACCGCGTCACGCCCGAACCTTGGGCGGCGGTGGAGAGCGTCCTTGCCGAGGAGCTGGGCGCGGCCTGGCACGAGGTCTTCGCCCACATCGAGCACGAGCCCCTGGCGGCTGCGTCCATCGCGCAGGTCCATGCCGCGGTTCTGAGCTCCGGCGAGTCGGTCGTGGTGAAGGTTCAGCGTCCCGGCATCCGCCATCTGATCGAGCGCGACCTGGACATCGTCGACCGCATCGCCCACTCGTTGGAGGGTCGGTCCCGGTCGGCTCGCCGCATCGGTGCCGTCGACTTGGCGCGCGGGTTCGCCCGGGCCATGCACGAGGAGCTCGACTTCCGTGTCGAGGCGCGCAACATCATCGGCGTTGCGGCCGCGGCCGCACGACGCCGGGACAGCTCCGTCCATGCCACAACTGTGGGAACGGCTCTGCAGCGAGCGAGTGCTCGTCATGGAACACCTGGATGGCGTCTCGCTCGCCGACGCCGGCAACCTCATCGCGGAGCGCAGCCTCGACTGTGAGACGCTGGCTCGGTCGCTACTGCGTTGGCTGATGGCCCAGGTTGTGCTCGATGGCGTGTTCCACGGCGATCCGCACCCCGGCAACATCCTCGTCCTCCACGATGGCCGGCTCGGCGTCCTCGACTTCGGTTCGGTGGGCCGCCTCGACCCCGCCACCCAATCGGGCCTGCACCAGCTCCTCTTTGCGCTGGACCGCAACGACTCGGCGGCGGCGCGCGACGCGCTCGTCGATGTGCTGGCTCCCAACGGCGACGTCGACGAGCGGCAGCTCGAACGTTCGCTTGGCCAGTTCATGGTGCAGCACCTGGGCCCCGCCTCGAGCCCCAACGCGGCGATGTTCAACAGCCTGTTCCGCCTGGTCTCCGACCATGGTCTGGCCGTGCCGCCCGAGGTCGCCGCCGTCTTCCGGTCGATGGCGACTCTCGAAGGAACGCTCCTGCAACTCGCCCCAGAATTCCCGATCCTCGACGAAGCCAAGGGCTCGGCCAAGAGTCTCGTCGGCGAGCAGCTGGATCCCGGCTCCCTTCGCGACACAGCCACCAACGAGCTCACGGCCCTCCTGCCCGTGCTTCGGCCGCTCCCCCGCCGCGTGGCGCGGCTCACCACCGCGCTGGAACGCGGAGACCTGAGCGTGCGGATGCGGCTGTTCGCCGACGAACGGGACCAACGCTTCCTGCGCTCCCTCGTCGGGCAAGTGTCGTTGGTCTTCCTCGGCGCCACGACCGGCATCATGTCGGTGCTCCTGCTCGGCGCCAGCGGCGGTCCCGAGATCACCTCGACCGTCACCCTCTTCGACACGCTCGGCTACAACCTGCTCCTCATCAGCACGGTGCTCGTCCTACGCGCAGTGATCCCCAGCTTTCACCGCCACGATTGAACACCGCGCGAGGGGCCCGGACCGGCGGCGCGGTCCGGGCCCAGGTGTGCGTGGGACTGGCTACTGGAGGACGCCGTAGTAGCGGCGGACGACGGGGATCCTGGCCCAGATGCGCCCGAAGCCCCAGCGGTCGCCGGCATGGGTGACGGCGATGGCGATGAGCGCCACGGCGTAGATGACGTGGTGGTCGACGAGCGGGTTGGTCGACAGCGACGGGTCGCCGGCGGAGGTGTGCTCGGCCAGCGGCCACTCGGCCGCCCACAT